>CABMCA010000068.1 GCA_902384525.1 uncultured archaeon | reverse complement strand
GTTTCTGCTACGATATTTCCAGCAGGGATATTCTCACACTCAATTCTCTCAGGACCGATGAAAAGACATACTGAGTGAATCCTGTTCGCATTTGGCATTCCTGATATGAAAAGTGCATTGACCCTTTCAAGAGTACCTGAGAAAAGCCTTCCGCTTGCTACTTCACCTGCATGCGGGTCGGTGGTAATATCTGTTATCATTAAAGCTATCTTGCCGCTCCTGTCCACGTTAATCATGGACTTTCCGATCTCGCTTTCCTTATCGCCATGCCAGATGACTTTAATTCGTTCCTGCTGTGCCTTGATAGGACTTGGAAGGAACTTGATGATCATATCATTCATGACTACATGAAGCGGACATTTTAGAGCGAGTTCTTTCTGCTTATCAGCCTGGCATAATTCGATAATTTCTTTAAAACCGATGCCGGTCTTTTTCATAAAGGGAATGCTTATCGCCCAGTTATTTAAGGCTGATCCGAATGCAACTTTGCCAACTGTGGGGTCAAGCTTCAGTGTATCATAATCGTTGGGTTTCAGGCCTTTAACGATCTTATTGACTTTATCAATAACAAGCCCCAGCCGCATTTGCATATCAGCGGGTGTGAGCTTTATCTCATTAATCAGCCGGTCAACCTTGTTTATGAAAAGAATAGGTGTTACGTTTTCACGAAGCGCCTGACGCAGCACTGTTTCAGTCTGCGGCATCGGACCTTCGACAGCATCAACCAGGACGACCGCCCCGTCCACAGCCCTCATGGCGCGAGTTACGTCGCCGCCAAAGTCAACGTGGCCGGGTGTGTCGATAAGGTTGATTAGATATTCTTTGCCCTCATACTGATGTACCATAGAAACTGTTGCAGAATCAATGGTAATTCCACGTCTTTGTTCTTCTTCATCAAAATCCATGAATAATTGTTCGCCAGCCAGTTCTGATGAGATCATGCCTGCACCGGCAAGTAGATTATCTGAAAATGTTGTTTTTCCATGGTCTATATGTGCAACTGTACCGATGTTTCGGATAAACTCGGGTTTATCCATCAGTTCAGTGACATGTTCAACCATTTTCTTTCGTCTGCCCATTTGATTTACCTCTTATATTTAAAATTTTTGTTGCTCTATTATTCTATCCTATATAAACACTTTGAAAATCCAAAAACCATTTATGGTAAATATACAAATGCGGATACAGGTGCCCGGAATATGAGCAGATACGGTTCGAAAGCATGCGAACTAGCAGAATATTAAAACAAGAGTTCCCTCATCCCAGGGAATGGTGCAAAGATTCTCTCTGGTCACCGGGCTGTTATCAGAGTTCTGTCGGGCAGGGTTGGGATGTGGTTGAAAAATATGACAATGATTGAAAAACTGAAATCAACGAACCGATGAGAACACCATATCCATGAGTATCAGCGCCAAGGCATCATTTGGGTGCATGAGATTCATGGAGTCCATTCGTTTTTTGATATAAATCGATTGGGAGAATGATGATAAGGTGTGGAAGAAGTACTCAGTTAATAAAATCACCAGAGAACAATAAATGCCGGTAAAACAGGGAAGTATAGTACTTGTAGATTTTTCCCATAGCAACTTGAAAGAAACTAAGTATAGACCTGCTCTGGTTATCAGCAGTTCGAAATATAATGAAACCGTCATTGATGTTGTCGTTTTAAGTGTCACCATATATGCAGTCGAAAAAGAAATTATTAGAAAAATTGTTGCACAATTGAAAGAAGAAAAAATAAAGGAAATAAAGACGCAGCTTTTGGAATTGTTCTCATAAACCGAAAAGGCTCGATATCAAATTTTGAACCGGACTTATTATCCTGTTAATTTTCATACGTGCTCAATTAAAGAGTATTTTTCCATGTGCTTAAGATATCACTATTGATGCACACAACACCCATAGTAACTGCTACTCTAAAAAAACTAAAAAAAGTAATCACACAACCGTAGTTATGCGATTATCTTGCCGCTTTCGCAACCCGTTCAATATTGTCTTTCTTGCCCATGGCATATCCTTTTACGTCATGGTTGGCTGCAGCGATGATCTCATCTGCAAGTGCGTTTGCAAGGGATTTCTTTGTACCGAAAGATGCCTGCTGTGCCCCTTCAGCGATAAGGCGAAGCGCAGTATCCACGCGGCGCTGCGGAGCGGTATCAACAGATTTTGGAACAGCAATACCACCGTATTGTAACCTGACTGTTTCCTCCCTTGGGCCTGCATTTGTAATAGCATTTGCAAGAACCTGTATCGGGTTCTGACCGGTTTTCTTATTGACTGTTTCAAATGCTTCCATCATTATCGTGGTAACAGTTATCTTGGCGCCCGTATTATGCTCTTCACGCATGACTTTATTTATGAGCCTCTCCACAATGTTCAGGTTCGTCTTGGCGAACTGCTTTTTTGAATTCTTACCACCCGAATGCGGAACAACTGTAGGTGTAAGATTAATATAACTCTTGACACTCGGGTCTTTGACCTCAACTTCTGTAAAATCCCATTTTCCGAATAATTTTTGCATATTATCTCACCGGTTTTGCCTTTTTGCCAAGCACCATTTGTCTTAGATCAACATTATTTACAGATATTACTTTCCAGCGAACTCCAGGAATATCTCCCATGGCGCCCCCCATTTTTCCGCCGATCCGTTCAACGACCACTTCATCATGTTCGTCTATGAAATTAATAGCCCCATCCAGGGGACAGAAAGCTGTTATCTGTTTACCGTTCTTGATAAGCTGAAGCCTGATGCATTTCCTGATCCCTGAGTTTGGCTGTTTTGCCTCGATACCGACTTTCTCAAGAGCAATACCCCTTGCCTGCGGGGAGCCTCCGAGAGGGTCAGCCTTTACATCCAAATTAAGGGCTCGTCTTGCGAAATCTCCATCGCTCCATCTGTTACTTTTGTCGACGCTCTCTAGTTTACGAGCCGCGTATAATCCTTTTCCCATGTAGTTTTTTCCTCCAATATGTATATAATTTTAATCACTGAATTATTACGTCGTTTATATTATGATGCCTTAAGGAGAGCTTTTTTACTTTTTCAATATTTTTGCCGTCTCTCCCGATGGCAAGCCCCTTCTCTTTAGTTGGAACTTCTACATAAGCTATACGCTTGCCATCATTAATTTTAATATTAATATTTTTTAAAGTTATTGGATGAAATGCATTTTTAATGAACAATACAGGGTCATCGGAATACTCGATTATTTCTACCGATTTACCAATAGTCTTTTTCACATTGTTGATATGTTCCCCGCCTTTTCCTATAGCAAGCCCCATATCACCACTCCTGACTACAAAAAGAAGCCTGTTGTTCTCGATATCCTCATAGCAATCTCTTGCTTGCGCCCCGGTGATTTTTTCAAATAACGCGATGTACCTTATTCCATCCATGCTTAACTTAACTTCACTCATTCATTCTCCTTTAAAGTGAGTATTCCGGAATCACCTGGCTCCAGAACCGCAAAAGCTGTAATTGAGAACGGCTTTCCACATGCAATCCCAAGATCAATCCCGTTTCCGGGATAATTTATTGCAGGTACTCCTTTTAATTCATTTCTTGTTTTTTCAAGACAATTCGATGATAAAACAACACTCTGCGCCTTTCCATTTTTTACAGCATCAATGGTCTGCCGCGTGCCTATAACAACTTTTCCTGTTGATAAAACGCTTCTGAATACTTTATTTAAATCAGTTTCCATAATTATTCTCCATTATTTAGCTTTTCGTGCAATTAATTTAACGTTTCCAGTGCCCAATCTTATGGGTTGTCCGACTATTACGTTTTCGGTGACGCCTCTTAGCTCATCAACATCACCCCTCATTCCGGAATCCAGCAGGTGATTGACCGTTACTTCAAACGCAGCCCTTGCGAGCACACTGGCCTTTTCACCGGAAATACCATGCCTGCCTATGGGTTTTACATCCCCGTCAACAGTCATAATATCTGACACAAGCATTATATGCCTGACATCCACATTAAGACCCTGTTCTTTAAGGGTGTCTGTGGCTTCATTGATCAATGCCTGCCTTGCAGCCTCGATTCCCATTACTTCAAAGATCTCATTTACATTATTTGTCCTTGTCCGGGTTGCATCAACACCCTCTATTGCCAGGACTTCTTTAAGCACAGAGCCTTCGGTGTATAATACATATTCACCAGTATCTTCCTTCCTGATAACGACCCTTTTTATACCCTTAATACCTTTCAAAATTACCGAATGTAAACTTTTTACAAGCTGCAAAAGTTCCCTGTATGAAGGTTTACCGGGCTCTAATACAAGCGTATCCCCTTTTATTTCGCATGATACCCCGAGTTCCTCTTCGATCTTATCTGCAATTTCCTTCGAAGTCATGTTCCTCTGGGCCAGAGCTTTTTTGTTCAGTTCGATCAGTACCTTCATTTCTGTAATATCGGTTGATATGCTGCCCAGGACATTTATATAAGTAGCCTCTATTTTCCAGGCAAGTTCACGTGCTTTATCCCTGTCATGAGAATAATTCTTTTCAAGAAAAATGGTCATCATCGGAGTACTGGGATTTTTCCTGGCATCCACTATTTCGATCAACCTGGGCAAACCGAGCGTAACGTTAATTTCGGCTACACCTGCATAGTGGAATGTTCTCATTGTCATCTGCGTACCAGGTTCTCCGATTGATTGTGCAGAAACTACACCAGCTGCTTCACCAGCCTCAATTTTGGCATTATCATATCCGGAATGAAGGCGTTTTACGATCTCTTCCATCTGTTTCTTTGTGATTTTGCGTTCTTTAAGTTCCCTGTTAAGGTTATCAATTACATTCTGGGGCAACTTGAGATCTGAGATCATCTCATCAATGTTTTTTTGAGTTGCGCTCATTCCTTCTCTCCTGTTACTGAATCAATTATTCGCTTTACTGCATCGGTTTTACTGAAATCACTGTTCATTGGATTGATGCCATCTTCTCCGAATTTGAACTGGATGATCATGTTCCTTGTATCTCTCACCGTGCCATCATATTGTACTTCAAGATCCTGGAGAGCATTCACAAGTCTGCGCTGCAAGTACCCGGACTGTGATGTTCTTACAGCTGTATCCACAAGACCTTCTCTTCCTCCAATAGCATGGAAGAAATATTCAGTGGGCGATAATCCACCCTTGTAACTTGCTTTTACAAATCCGTGGGCTTGCGCTCCCAGATCACCTTTATCGAAGTGGGATAATGTCCGTCCTGCGTATCCTCGCTGGATCCTCTCACCCCGGACAGCCTGCTGTCCCACGCATGCCGCCATCTGTGTAAGGTTAAGCATCGAACCCCTGGCGCCTGACTTTGCCATTATCACCGCAGAATTATCCATTCCGAGATGCCGTCCCGCAATTTCACCAGTAGCATCTCTTGCCTTGCTTAATTCCTTCATTATTTCCATTTCAAGCGTTTCCCGGATGGTTCGCCCGGGCAACTGTTCAAGCTCGCCAGCTTCGTAAGCCTGGATCAATTTTTCCACCTTATCAGTCGCCGAGTTCAAAGTCTCATTTATCTGGTTTTGTGCTTCTGGAGGTACATATTCGTCGTTTATCCCGAAACTGAACCCGCTTCGCATAATACCCCTGATAGAAAGACGGGTAGAATCATCAATAAACTTACAGGCTGTCGCAGTATTGAATTCTTTTATTAATTTGTCAATGATCACACTTTTGAAAGCGCCTACTGCTTTTTCATCAATTGAACCTTTTTCCAGCACACCATCTTTTATCACTACATAAGCGTCATGTTCACAGTCAACACCTTTGCAGTTATCGCATTGTTCACATATTTCGGCCTTGAATTCCAGGTCAAGGCCTTTTGGAAGTATCTGGCTGAAAATCTGTTTTCCGTTCCAGTATGGTTCTCCATCTTCTTTTCCTGCTGGTTCCGGCAATTCCCATATCTCGGATTTTGCAAGTAATTCCAGTGCATCATCTTTATTAATCTTATCTTTACTATTTGTAAGTAAGAAAAGACCTGAAATGTGGTCATGGATACCGCCAATGATAGGACCTCCGAATCTCGGGGAAATGATATTCTCCCGGATATTCATCAGTATTTTTGCTTCCGCACGCGCATCTTCTGTTTGCGGTACATGCATGTTCATTTCATCACCGTCAAAGTCAGCGTTATATGGCGGGCATACGGCTGGATTTAACCTGAAAGTCTTATGCGGCAAAACTTTTACTTCATGAGACATTATACTCATCCTGTGAAGTGAAGGCTGCCTGTTGAATAAAACCACGTCGCCATCTTTCATCTGCCTGTCAACTTTCCATCCCAGTTCAACAAGGTCTGCAAGTTCAGCGCCGTTCTTATCAGTGATCCTTAACCTTCTTCCGTCCGCCCTGACGATATAATTGGCGCCAGGATGGTTATCCGGGCCACGCCTGACATATTCCTTTACTTCATTAATATTTCTTGGTGTTACATACAATGTTATAGTGAGTTCCTTGGCAATTGCAAGGGGAACTCCCACTTCATGCATACCAAGATTAGGATCAGGTGATATCACTGTCCTTGCAGAGAAATTAACACGTTTACCAGATAAGCTTCCCCTGAACCTTCCTTCTTTACCTTTTAATCTCTGGGACAGGGTTTTCAGCGGCCTGCCGGATCTGTGGCGGGCAGGGGGCACTCCTGAAACTGCATTATCGATAAATGTGGTTATATGGTACTGTAATAATTCCCATAAATCCTCAATAATTAATTGTGGTGCTCCAGCTTCCCGGTTTTCCTGGAATCTCTGGTTAATACGGATTATATCTACAAGTTTATGCGTAAGGTCATCTTCGCTTCTTTGTCCCGATTCAAGGGTAATTGACGGCCTCATCGTGACGGGAGGAACCGCAAGAACAGTAAGGATTATCCATTCCGGACGTGCATTCCTGGAATCCATGCCGATAACTTCAATATCTTCATCAGTCATTTTTTCAAGACGTGAACGAATGTCCGTTGGCATCAGCTTATGACCGTCTTCCACGAATGTTGTGGGTTTCTCAAATTTGATCTCTTTTTGCTCCTCATTACAATACTGGCACTTTCCGGCTTTACGCGCTTCCTTGAAAACGTCATTTACAACATCTTCTATAGATTGTCCCATTTTCTTAAGGGTGCGTATCTTTTCCACGGTTTCTTTTTTTTGGGTGGGGTCAAGAAGCAGCGCCCCGCAATTCCTGCATGTTGCTCTTAATATTTTGCGTATCAGCTTGGCAAAACCCACATGCATCACAGGCGCTACAAGTTCAATATGCCCGAAATGACCCGGACACTCGCCCGCCCTTCCGCCGCATGTCTTGCATCTAAGACCAGGGTCTATTACACCAAGTCTTGTATCCATTAATCCCATTTCAATGGGAAAACCGTCATCATCGTATGTATCAGCAGTTATGATTCTTGTGACACTCATTTTCCTGAATTCTTTAGGTGAAATAAGTCCGAATCTAATCTGTTTTATTCTTTTGGGGGTTGCAATTACCATAATCTTCACCTACACAGCATCTTCCAATTCAAGCCTTGGCGCTACGCCAAGAGAGATTATTTCATCAAGGAGCAATTTAAAGGCATAGCTCATTTCTACGGGGTGTATATCAGTTTCTGCGCCACAATCATGGCAAATAGTAGTATTCCTTCTTTTGTCGAGGGTTGCTATCATGCCGCAGTTAGAACATACATATTCCATGACCCTGTCTGATTCGTCAAGCAATCTTTCCTTAAGGGCCATTGCAGCACCATGTCCGATAAGAACATCTCGTTCCATTTCTCCAAACCTCAAGCCACCTTCTCTTGCCCTGCCTTCAGTTGGCTGTCTGGTCAATACCTGTACAGGTCCCCGTGACCTGGCATGCATTTTTGATGAAACCATATGGTACAGTTTCTGGTAAAGGATAACTCCAACAAAGATATCAGCCTGGATCTTATTGCCGGTTATTCCATCATAAAAAACTTCTTTTCCGGTGTTTGAAAATCCAAATTTTGCCAGTGAGGATGTTAAATCCTCTTCGGATTCGCCTGAGAAAGCTGTTCCGTCGATCCTGCGTCCTTCAAGTCCTCCTACTTTACCACCTATCATCTCAAGAACGTGTCCTACGGTCATTCTTGAAGGGATAGCATGCGGGTTAATTATAAGGTCAGGAACCATACCATTCTCTGTAAATGGCATGTCCTCATAAGGTACTATAAGGCCAATTACCCCTTTCTGGCCATGCCGTGAGGCGAATTTATCCCCGATCTCAGGTATCCTGTAATCCCGTGTCCTTACTTTTGCAAGTCTTGAACCATTTTCAGATTCTGTAAGGATTACGGTATCTACAATACCTTTTTCATTTGAACGCATCGTTACAGAACTCTCCCTGCGCTGCACAGGGCTCAAACCTAATTCTGTTGGTTCTTCCAGGAACCTTGGCGGGCTTGTCTTTCCGATCAGGACATCATTTGGCCCGACCGGGATTTCAGGATTAACAAGACCGTCGCTATCCAGTTGATTATAAACTTCCGCAGTTCTGGCACCCCTTACTTCCGTATCAGGGATCTCGAATTTATCTTCCTGGCCTCCCGGGTATTTTCTTTCTTCTCCTTCGTTCGTCCTGAAGAAATGACTTCTTCCAAGACCGCGTTCGATAGCACCTTTGTTTATAACAAGGGCATCTTCAATATTATATCCTTCGTAAGATAATACCGCAACAACGAAATTCTGGCCTGCGGGGCGTGTGTCAAAACCGATCGCTTCTGCGGTCTGGGTCGAAGTAAGCGCTTTCTGGGGATAATGCAATACGTGGGCTCTTGTATCAGGTCTTAATTTCATATTTGGGGTTGACATACCAAGACACTGTTTGACCATGCCGGCACCCATTGTGTTCCTCGGCGATGCATTGTGTTCCGGGAAAGGAACCATGCCTGTACATATTCCAAGGATCAAAGACGGGTCCATCTCAAGATGACTATGCTTGGGGTTCAAATTCTTTTCATCGATCGCGATGAACGCATTTTCTTCTTCTTCAGCATCCAGATACTCGATTAAACCTGCTTCCACAAGACTATCAAAAGTAACCTCCTTCTTCTTCAGGCGTTCAATATGTTCTGGTGTTACAAGAGGTTTGCCGTTTTCAACAATTATTGCCGGACGTCTTGCTCTACCCTGATCCGAGTTGATGATTATCTCGTTTGTATCCTCATAGAATATGATATTCACCTGTTTCTTGATCTCACCCATTCTTCGTCTTTTTCTCAAATCATGGACGAGTTCTTTTGGATTTGCAATAGTACCAATAAGTTCACCGTTTAAAAAAACTCTTGCCTTACTCAAATGATTCAGCCTCCTCTTCCGGCATATTTATTTTAATTTCTTCAGCTTCTTCAAGCGCTTCTAATTCCGTGGCATATGTTGTGGGAACTTCCTCCATTCCAAGAAGCTGGGGTATGATCGGCGCCGTACCCATGTCCAGAAGCATTTTCTTAAGCTGTACTTCATTACCGGCAGCTGTTGATATCTCCACCAGCTGCGCAAAGTTTTTCACAAGTCCGCAGTTGGGGCCTTCTGGTGTTTCTGAAGGGCATATTCTTCCCCACTGGGTGGGATGCAAGTCCCTTGCTTCAAAATGCGGTTGTGCTCTTGATAAAGGTGAAATGACCCTTCTTAAATGGGACAAAGTCGCAATATAATCCGTCCTGTCAAGCAATTGTGACACTCCTGTTCTGCCCCCGACCCAGTTACCTGTAGCCAGGGCATGTACAAGTCGTTCGGTTAAAACATCTGACCTGACAATTGTTGTGACATTCAGATCCCTGTTCCTCATGCTTGCTCTTTCAAGCTGGTATTTGATATCACGTGTGAGCCTGTTGAAAGATACCCTGAACAGGTCTTCGATCAATTCGCCAGACAGTTTTAGCCTCTTATTTGCATAATGGTCTTTATCATCGCTGCCTCTTTTGCCAAGCGCCAGTTCAAAACATGCCTGAGCCATCCGGCCGATAAACTGTGCTTTTACGATCCTGTGAATTTCATCATTCCCCAGGTGGGGTAATAAATACCGGTCAATAACATAATTCGCCCTTTTGACCTGATAATCCCTGGATTGGCCTGAAGCCACCCTTAACCCGATTTTTTCCATTGCTTCGATCTTATTGGCAGCCTCAGCTTCTTCAAGGTTCTCAAGCATGAATTTGATGATCTCAGGATCATCAGACACGGTATTGACAATGTCCTGATCTGTCTCGATCCCAAGAGCCCTCATAAGAGTGACGAAATTGATCCTGCCAGATATGGATGGGAATGAGACTTCAAGGATCGATTTTTTGTTTCTCTCAACAACAACAAGGGCGCGATAACCCCTGCGCTGCGAGAATACTTTGGCAACTTCAATATTCTCACCATAGCGTTCTTCCATTTCCACAAGGATCTTATTCGGGGCAAGATCTTCAAGTGTAGTTATAACGCGTTCCGTACCGTTCACTATGAAATATCCGCCAGGGTCCTGCGGGTCTTCTCCCAGTTCGATCATCTCTTTCTGGGACAATCCTACAAGGTTACACGCTTTTGACCAGATCATTATCGGAAGTAAGCCGATCTCTGCTTCTTTTTCTTCCTTTTCTCCCTCAGGCGTGACAATCGCCATACTCAGGAAAAGCGGCGCAGCGTAAGTAATATTTCGAAGCCGTGCTTCAGTGGGATGGAGTTTATCAACAGCACCATCCGCCTCCCTCACAACAGGGAAACCGACCCTTATCTTTTTGAGTTTGACGTATGTTCCCTCAATTTCAGTTTCAATTATTCTCTGCTCTTCAATGACCTTCTGAAGACCATGGTCCAGGAAATCATTAAAAGAATCTACATGATGCCTGACAATTTTTTCACTTGTAAAATACGCTTTTGATAGTACCCTTCTGTCCAACATATTACCTCTATTTACAGCTCACGCGATTACCATGCGATAATAATAAGCTATACCTGCCGTTTTGCTTTCCCGGGTGATCCGTATCACATCTCCAACTTTTGCTTTTGCTGCTACTACAGTAGGATCTATTACTCGGATTTTAGGCAATTGCTCTTTTTCTACTTTGAATTCGGTTAATACTTTTTCAACTTCATCTTCACTTAATATTTCGTGATTCGGTACCATTCTATGTTTTAGGGGATTGAACTCCCTGCCGGTATTCTCTTTCTCTTTCACACAATTACCTCCCGGGCAGACGGGCTCGGAGGGATTTGAACCCTCGACCATCGGGTTTCTTCTCATTTGAATAAAAGCCCGGTGCTCTGCCTGACTGAGCTACGAGCCCAACAGTATCATCCACGAATCTTAAATAAACGCTACCAATCACGGATGAAAAATATTCCTCAATAAATGGCAATTCTCTTAAAACCTCGTAGACGTGCGCCCCTTGTACGGCACTATTAACCTTAAATGTTTCCATTGAAGTTCTGCGTTGAACAAATCCTCAGATATCAAATATTTTATCTAAAACGTCTCAAAACAAAAACGATCATTAATATAGCTAACGTGTCTGCCAATGTGAGCATACTTGTGTTTTTCGTCTCCGGGACTTTCAAACTCCCGCCCTCTGTTATGAACTCAACTGAAGATGGCACCCCCCAATTGTTTTTTCTCTCCATTGCTTCAACATACACCACATGTTTGCCTGACGATAATTTTGATAGATCCATCCGGGCAGATACATCCTCTGCCTGTGAATCAAAAACACCGTCTACCGGGGACATCCCGGATTTATTAAGCGGTGTATCAATGTAATACCTGGCATCTCTTACTTTCATTTTATATCCGGCAGATACCGATGCTCTCAATATGGTCATGTTATTTTCTTTTGTAATTACTATTTTTTTGACTGAGGGCGTCATGTGCAGCCCTGTAATTACATGGATATTTGATACGTGGCAGGTTTCACACTTTTCGTTCTTATGCTCCTCGTCACCTATGTACACGGCGTTATAATTATTATTTGTAGCTGCATGACAGCTCAGGCAGTTCCTGGGGTTCTTGTAACCAGCCGGATGCGCCTGTATATCCGCAGTCCCGCCATGACATGCGCGGCAGGCATTGTTCCCTCCGCCGTTTAAAATATCATGCTTTCCGAGTGAGAATACTTTTTTCTGTGAAAAACCCTCCGCCCCGTGGCAGGAAAGACAGTTTCCCCCACCGTTGCCGCCGTCATATATCTGGGGAGAATGGAAATTATCAGGGATTTTTCCAACGTTAATGGTTGAATTTTCCCACAGCCAGCTTGTATTATAACCAGCAAGCGTCTGATTTGCATTTATTTTCCTGATATCAGGCGACAGGGAAACCACATCCTCAATAACTACCATGTTTTTCGGCCTTGCCTGGATTATTCCCGACACCCTTGCCCTGAAAACCGTGATATTTTTTGGCTGGTTCCCAAGATAATTAATTTGCGGAGTGAATTCAAATATACCACCCCTGTTTACGATATCCTCATAAAAATAATCGCCGGTACGCAGCTGGAGAATAACAACTTCGCTTTTTGTATCCACGCCTCTTACCACAAGGCTTGTTCCTTCCGAGATATTCCAGACTTCTCCTTCATACAGTGACCTGTGTTTTTCCGGCTGTATGGTCACATGCAGGTCTTTGTCAGTAAGTACTCCTAATAATTGAAGAACAACATTTTCATCGAATATTTTATTATCTGTAAAATTGGCCGTTTCTTTAGTGTAATAGATCTCATCTTTCTCACTGTTCTCACCACTGACCCTTTCGATGACTCTATACTTTGCTTTTGGCATTGCTTTCATATGGCATGAATAACATGACGTGATTTTTTTCTCAGGATGGACTCTTTTGAGCCTGAAACCTTCAAACTGGACAAAGCCAGTATCATTTCCTTTAAAAATGCCTGTGATATTAATTACAATTACAGGCACTTTTTCACTTCCATTGTCTATAGTGAGGTACTCCTCATATGTATAATTTCCAATACCTACAAGTCTCTTATCTACAATTACATTTTCTTTTATAAGTTCCATCAGCACGCTGCTCCTGACTGATGAGACTTCAAGCACTTTGAAGCTGAAACCGAAACCAAAGTCCACAGATTCCCCCTCCCTGGAATTGAATTTGTTATTTTCCCTGTTGAGTTCTACAAGTGCAGTCCTGTTCTCGTATATCAACGTAGCATTCCCCCATATCCTGGAATTGTCCTTATTAAGATGGCAGTATATGCAATTGATACTGTCAAAGAGATCGCCTGAGGCAAAATGGGATACGGTTGAATTTATGTTCCTGCCCTGTGAATTTACGCTGTTTGCATGGCATCCCTGGCAGTCATTGCTGGTTGTTACATTGTAATTGACAACATTATTCGGGTTGTCAATCAGGCTTGCATTCCTGAAATGTGAATATATCATGGGAGCGCGGAATTTCTGGTCAAGGGAATGGCACGCATCATTACTGCACTTCTTCGGCGATTTATATCCCGCTGGATGTCCCAGAGGTGCAGTCCCATCGCCGTGACATGCCCAGCACGCACCGTTCCCGCCGCCGTTCATGTTATAATGCACGCTCAAATTAAATGAAACAATATCTATTCTCTTATCGGCAGGCGCACCTCCACCTCTGCTATCATGGCAGGAGATGCAGTTTGGACCTCCTCCGCCTGCGGCAACATTATGAATGAATAAAGCGCTTGTTGCAGAAGAATTCGGTGCATGGCATGTCTTGCATGCAAGATCGGAATATTCAGCCAGCGAGTGGTTGTAGAAAGTAGTCCCATCGCTTGCTGTTGCGGGAACACGCCCGGACTTGTTCTGCATTTCAGGTGGTACCGGAGTATAGGATGTTGCTTTATATGAATAATTTCCAGCCGGGTCACTGCCATTGTAATGGCAGTTGGCGCACCAGAAACTTTTATTTGTAATGCTCTGGTTCAGGGCGTTTCCCGCAGTGATATTCGAGACATTTCCAAGTGGATTTGTATCATGAAGCTTATACCCATGGCAATAATAGCAGGCATTTACCTGGCTGTTCCAGTAAGCGGCCTGTGTGCCGTTCCACAATCTCCCGGAAGCAGGATTAGAACTGTGCATCAATGGCGAGGGAAAGCGCGGCGCGCCTGCAAATTTTATCAGGCCGTTCCCCAGGTGGCAGGTAGTGCAGTTCGCTTCCTGGAACTGGAGCCTGAAGTAAGGCGCTGGAAGTCCGAAATCATGACAATCTCCGCAGCCGGTAGCGTTCACGCTGCGATATGTTCCATCAGGAAGTAAATATTTTATATTATGGATATCCGAGTCCGTATCTGCATGGCACAGTATGCATTCCACACTTCCTGCGTGCCTGTCCTTTTGCAGCCTGTCGCTCTGATGACAGTTATTGCAGAATCCTGAATTCGGAACCGGCTTTGTCAGGTTTGTGCCGTGTATCCTGTCAGTCCCGTGGCAGGTCGTGCAATCGGGGCGCCCTGCGGGATGGTTGAGATTGATTATGCCGGATGTATGGTTTCCTCTCCTGCTATTATCCTGGTTTTGCATTAAATCCCGGTAAACAGATGAGGAATTCTGATGGCAAAAAGCACAGTACGACTCGCCTGGAGACTGGCCGAAACTTGCGTTCCTTCCATAATGTGCTGCACTTGCATTGGCGCTGTATCTGAAAAGATTTGAGGTCTTGTTATGGCAATCGCTGCAAAAAGCGGCTACAGAAATATTTCCACTCCGGTTATGATTAGAAACCCTGGGAGCAGCCGGAACTGTTCCGTTGATATGGCAGTCTTCGCAGTTATATGTGGATATTGGAAAACTATGGAAAACCAATGTATTGGCCGAATAATGGCATGCTATGCAGTCCCCACTTGTAATATTTCCTGCCCCATCTGTAGAATTGACATCCGCGTGAACACCGAAAAGAGATAGGTTAATTAAAGGGAATTCGTTCGCATCAGAGCTATGGCATACCATGCATTCAAGCGCATTGCCTGCTGAGCTGAGGAATGTAAGATAGGCCAACAATGCCAGTATGATAGGGATCTTTTTCATATAATATACTCAATATAATTTATATGATAATGGTTTCTTGTCATTATTATTATTATGATATGAATTTGATGATATATTAACTTTAGTATTGCAGGACCGCCCTATTAAATTATGACAGCCATTTTTTAGTACTATATTAATTTTATGTAGTTTAATTTTATTTTAAAGATCAAAAGCTGACTAACATAAAAAAATAAAAAAAAGTAAAAAGAGATAGCTACTTGCTTCTCTTTCTTAAAACTACAGCCATCAAACCCGCTATGGCAAGAACGAACTCTAACCCTGGCGCTTTTTTAGTAGCCGCAGGTGCAGGAGTTTGCGTCTGGTTAGTTACTTCAGCCCCGGCCGCAGGCACTGTCCCTTTAACGCCTGAGATGGCAAACGGTGAGAATGCGTTGGTCTTTGCCTCATAGTACGTAAACGTCTCATCACTGTTCTTTTTCTCAGTAGCAAGCGATATCCATTGTGTTCCGTCCCATCTCAGCATTGCTATATCCGATTCTTTGAAACCTTTTGATGTCAGCCAGGAATTCTCAAGTTTGAATTTGATAACAGCTTCTTTTATGTTCTTTGGCACTGCAAAACCTGATGTGCCAACCCAGATATTGACGTATTTATAAACATCTCCGGGTGCATCGTCTTTCACCAGTGTTGACCTGCTCTTAAGAAGCTCGACCTGGACATTTATAAGACCGGCATTGATATTGCTCGTTACCGCTACCTCGGAAACGGGCAGTTCCGGGGTCGTGAAACGAAATGACCTGGGAACATTTATGGATAAGACTTCTTCCCTCACTTCTTTCTTTATGATGTTGTCAGAGGATTCTGCAGAAATACTGGCTCCGCCTCCGGAGCCGCCGTTGACGCTTCCACCTCCTCCGACAGTACAAGTATTCGTTGAAGAACCTGATACTGCCAGGTCCAGCCTGTTGTTTGTTCCTTTGCCGCCAACTGTTAGTGTTTTTGCGGTTTTGTCATCTACATTGAAAGTCAGGGTCTCGCCTGAAGCTAGTCCTTGATCCAGGGGTACTTTTACCAGGTACGTAGAATCTTGCGTGCTCGTTGCGCTTGCAACTACATTGCATGATGAATCAAGCACTGTAACCGACGCATTTGGCTTTGTGATGCCATCTACGGTCACATAACCCCAGTAAGAAGTCACAAGCGGTTCGCTGATTGCCTGGCCCAGGGGGACCAAAAACAATAGTATTATTAATAATATATTTTTTTTCATTCTGTCACTCCAAAAAAATAAAAAGTGTGGACTTATACAGTCCACACGCAATCTCTTAGTGCATATATCCAGTACCCTTCTCCCGAAACGATCTCCGTCAGATCGTTAAGAGATGATGGCATGGCAGGGTCATACAATTCCCATGGATCTGCCGGGTTGCTGGTATTGTAACCCCAGACTACGGTTATATTGCTCGACACCGAAGACATTATCGAGACCGGCGATGTAACCGCTGATGCATTTTCGAGAGACTTCAGGTTCCATCCTGCGGTCAGATTGACTGTGGATACCAATGCATGTCCGAGAGAGGCATTTGAAGCAGCCGCATAAGCTGCAGCTTCGTCAAGCAGTGTAGTCGCCTTATCCGGGTTATGTACACCCCAGCTGTCGTCTGATGACACCAGCTTGAGATTCCAGTATGCCCTGGCGATCTTATCCGCGCTCAGGTTCTTCACGCCTGTATAGGACTTATAATATGCCAGTGCACCCATAACTGTTGAGTTAGTGGTATTCCACTTCGCCTGGGTAGCGGCTTGTACAGTTGCAATCCTGTCTGAAATTGTAGCATATGATGATCCATCATGGCAGCCTCTGCATCTTGAAGTATTCTGAAGACCGGTTTTATTCACTGTGAAGCTATGTCCTGTTATCTTATCGGTATCGCTCATGAGTCCTGTGGCATTGGTCTTGTTGGTATACATGTGGCAATCAATACATTCGAAGTTCTGACCTGACTGCTTCGGAGAGCTAAGGAAAAGATCCTTCGCTGGCCGACCGTGTGATGAAATCGGATAAACTGTAGCGCTAGTACTGGTAGCGTCTGTTCCATTCCAGCCAGGTCCTGCCTTATATATTCTGGGATTATCATTCGAGTGGCAGTTGCCACACAGTTCTGTGGTATTTGCCATCAGTGTGTAGTTAGCTTTGTATCTTTCTATAGCGCCAGTTGTGCTATTCAGGACAGGCACTGCATCCCTGTTGTACCAGCTATATTTCAGACCTGATGCGTTGATCGAGTCGCCCATATCATGAATATTATGACAAACCGCGCATGTTACACCCCTGAAATCCGATACATTTTTAATTGTATACAACGGATTCCATTCAAACGGTGAATGGCATTTCATGCAATCGCTGTTGTTTTCGCCGGGGCTGCCGCTGCTGCTAAAGCCAGTCTGGTTTGCAAAATACGAATCATTTTTGTAAAATTGGGTTTTGTTATGCCTGCTTACATCCCATTCAGTTTGCAGGGGAACTATCGAGCCGTTGCTCAAACTCAGGTTCTGTGCGCTTGTCACATGGCAATTCGTACCCTTTGAACAGGTATACTTCGGGTAGTTCGTTGCATTCTGCGCATCGAAGGTATGCTCCGTCTTGCCGCCTGCATTGGACATGTGGCAGTCAATGCATGTTGCCGTTTCGCTGCTGTTAGTTACATTATTCCTGCCGTGAGTAAGATTCACATTCGCTATGTGACCCAGGCCGTGCCTGTAGTGGCACTTGGAGCAGAGAACTTCAGATACAGGACCTGTTACGTTTATAGATCCATTTCCGTAGTTGGAGTCTTTTCTGGATGAAACGCTCCCGGAATACAGATATGCAGGCGTCATAAGGATATCATAAATATCGTTGCCTGCTGTCAGCGAAGCATTTGAACCTGCATTCCTGCTGGTATTACTTGCGGTTCCGTTGAAGAAGCTTAATTTCACATCTTCAACAGTGGCATAGCTGATATTGTTGAAACCATTTGGCGCGAGAAGACCTGCGTACTTATCATCTGTTGTATTATGGGGATTGTGGCAAATTGAACATGTGACATTTGAAGCATCAGAAAGTGATGAAACTTTTCCAGTTTTGTAATTATCATACGGCGAATGACAGAAAGTACAGCTGGAGCTTGTGGATTCTTCAGCAGGAGCGGTTGCATGACGGTTAGTCATTGCCAGTCCCTGCCTGCCAGCGCCATAATGGCATCTCATACAATCCTCGCCCTTGGTGTAAACGGTCACATTATGGCCGTTGCCGCCAGGTCCATGACAGTTCTCGCATGTAATTCCTTCCTCGGCCCATGTTCCTATTATTCCTGATAAATTGCTCTGGTTCCCGTTGGTTGCATTATAGCCTGTGGTATGACAGCCGCCACATGAGTATTGGGGTCTAGTTTCTGGAGCGGTTGTGTTATAAGGCGAAAATGCCCCTGTTACAACGTTATATTTCCTGAATAAATATCCTGTCGCATTAAGGTAATAAAAACCGGACTTACCTACTATCATATAAGACACATTCGTATTAGACCAGTTCAACCCGTCTGGAAGACTGAGGTTCATCAACGCACCTGAAGTGTTCTTGGTCAACATGACACGGTGCATTGTGTTTCTCCAGTTATCGTACTTCACCTTGTGGCAGTCTTCGCATACTGAAGAGTTCAGGTATGTTGGGGTGCCTGTTCTAAGAGAGAAATTCATGGGGTTAGGCAGACTGACCTTCTTTGAGACATCAACATGGCAAGTATCACAGTATAATGGATTAATTACAGTATCATTGTAACGATGCGTCTGATTGTAAAAAGTTGCCATCGAGGGCGTTATGGATGAATGACATGTAGTACAGCCCCACCCCAATCCTCCGTTAGGATATGCGCTTCCAATTCCTGCCAGCGCCAGCAGTATTATCAAAATTCCTATACCTGTTAATATTCCTTTTCTCATAATTTTATCCTCCTTCATTTTCATTTAATCTCCTTTTTAGTTAGCATGATTTCATGACAATAAAATAGGGGGCATAAAGCCCCTGGATTCTTACTCATTCTTCTTCACCACCAGGAAATAGTATGCTGCAGCCCCGATGATCACAAGGATTATCAATCCGATGATCCATGACGGGATACCCCCCGCCTCTCCAGGACCCGGTTTTCCTGTTGGTCCGGGTGTGGGTGTTTCGGCCGGGGTGGATGTTGCTGTGGGAGTTGCCTGTCCACTTGACGTTGCAACTATTGCAAAGGGCGAGAAGGAATTTGTCCTGCCCTCAAAGTACGAGTAGGTATCATCCTTTGACAAGAACTTTGTCTCAAGCTGTATCCAGTTGCTACCATCCCATTTCTCAAGAACCAGAGCGCTGTTTTGAACGCTGTTCTCACTCATCCAGGAATTTGCGACCCTGAATTTGATGAGAGCATCCTTGATGTTCTTTGGTGTTGCAAAGCCCGCAGTTCCCACCCAGATATTGGCGTTCTTATACACAAGTCCTTCAGCAGGGAAGTTCACGAGGGTCGAGGTATTCTTCAATACTTCTACCGATGCCGTAATAACCCCAATGCTGGTATTGCCAGTTATATTGACGTACATTATGGGGTTCTTTTCATGTGTGAACCTGTAGGATGTCAGGGTGTCCTTTGAGATCTCCATATCATATTTCTCGATCAACTCGATGTTGGATGTGTTCTCACCTGATCTGCCTCCTCCGCCACCTCCACCGCCGCCGCCGCTATTTCCGCCGCCGCTACTGCTGTCGCCGCCTGGGGATGTAGTGGATGTGGGTGTTCCAAGCAAAGCAAAGGTGCTGAAGTGGTTGGGTGCTGCTTCAACATACCATCTGCCGCTTTCATTACCGCTTGCAGTTGTTGTCAAAGCTTGCCATGCAAGTGCTGTTGTATTGTAATAATATATCTTGATACTTGAATAATTTGCCAGATTGGTGTCAAGGTATAATCTCAGGGTATGGTTCGTGACATTCGATGTGTCATTGCTCCGGATGACCAGATAGTTCCCGATTTTTCCTGAACCTAATCCGACACCATCAGGGCTTATGAATGTTTCTGAGATGTTTATGGCCATCCACTTGCTGGCAGTAACATTCATACTGATGTTCCTGGAAACGCCATGAGTGGTGTCATTTATGCGAGTAGATATGTTTGCTGGAATAATTATATCTCCACTCTGCTCAATAACCATCTGTGATATGCGGACAGCTTCGTATATCTTTGTGAAGTTTATATTCTGGTAAATCACCCAACCATTGCCGGCAGATATCTTGCCTTGATAATCATAAGCTGGGTCGCCTGTTACAACAACACCACCCAGTGTGATATTGCTCAAACCGACTGTATTCGTTATCGTGCTCCCTCCAGTCATTGTTATTGAGTTATATCCTGTCACTATCACATAGTTAAGTGTGGAGTTGGCAACAGTCGCGCCGGTCAGTGTCGAATTTGTGATCGATGCATTACCACTTATGGTTGAACTGGTAATGTTCGAACTATCAACAGATGCATTTCCAATTGTGGAGTTGTCTATGTAGGAAGCATTGTAAGTGCCTTTGATAACCGAGCCATCAGTGATTATTGTACCCGGACCTGTTATGGTTGAATTCATTATCAACGTCGAGTTGCCTGAGATGGTTGCATTGTTCTGTACAATTGCATATATCAATGTTGCATTTGCGACTGTTGAATTATCAACACTTGTATTTTCCAGGTATGCACCGCCTGTGACGTTTGAATTGTTGACCGTACTGTTGATTGTGGTGTTAGCTACGCTTGAATTCCTCATGATCGCATTCAGTGTGATGCTCGCGGTCTTTGACTGTGAAGCGTTGCTGATAGTTACTGTGACAGGCCAGCCTCCAAGGTTGCCGTTGTTCACTAATATAACTACATTTCCTGCGGATGTAGTGGTATTAAGCAGCAGCGGAGATGGTGTTGTAGTGTTTGTCGCTGTCGTACTATTTGTAACAGAGGTCACTACACTGAACGTCGCATTTTCACCTGTATTAACCACTGTCAGGTTGAAAGCGACATTCTGTCCTGCATCTGCTGATCCCACTGTCCTGTTTGCTGTTACTGTGACTGTATTGGGGGAAAGCAAAATGGCAGCTACTGGTGTGCTGGTATTTGCAGTAACAATCTTACCGGTTGTAGTAGTATTGTTTAAGTATCCTGTCTTTGTAACATTTATCCTGTATGTTGCAGGGAAAACCGGAGCTGAATACGACCCCAATGAGTTGGTTGTCGTAGTTACCGACAGGCCAAGTGTGGCATTCGTGATGGTAACTGTAGCGCCGTCTATTCCAAGGCCCGTAGTTGCTTTAAGAACGCTGCCGATTATGGTTCCATTGTACAGTCCCAGGTCCTGCCTGGTATTATTTCCACTATTGACTACAGTTATGGTTCTTGATAGCACTGATATATTGTTCACATTGAAAGTTATGGTTTCTCCTGGAACCACACCCTCATCAGCGGATGTATAGATATCGTCCCACGGTACTGATACCCGGTACGTACCATTAGAGAAGCTGGTCGTATTTGCAACTTCGGTACCGTTTGATCCATGTACACTAACATAAGCTGAGCTTAAAACGCCATTAATGACGACATAACCCCAGTAAGAGGCTGCCACATCAGGGGCATTTAGAGTCACAGACGTTGTGGTATTGACAGAAGCAAACTTACCATTGTTACCGTTCGAGGTCGCAGTCAAATTTATGTGGAATACTCCCTGCGTTGTATTTGTCACATTGAGCAGGAAAATTCTTGACGCTCCTGCTACAAGCGTATCGATTGAAGGAACGCTTGTAGCATTCACTGATGCCGTAGTATCCCCATCTAATGCCAGCGTATATGTGTCTTCCATATTTCCTGTATTTGTCAGGTTAAGAGTATAGGTCGCATTTACGTTAGGCCTGGTTGAAGCTGAAGCGGATACTGGACTAACTGTGAGGCTGACATTTCTTGTGGGTGCCACAGTAATTGTCGTGGTTGTATTGATATAACCTGCTCTTGTCGAATCATTTAACGACCGTGCAGTTACATTGACATAAGCAGTTCCTGTTGTGGTATTTGTCACGTTCAGAAGTAATACCTGGGTCTGCATTGATCCTAAAGTAATATTTCCGCTTACATTCAGGGCTGCTGTTGATGCACCGGCTGAATCTACGGTCAGGTTGTATGTATCTGTAGCAGTCCCGTTATTTTGCAGGAGAAGTGTATATGTCTTGTTTACCGTTGCGTTGGTTGTCCCTGTTGTATTGCCTGAAACTGACAGGTTAACGCCGTAATTTGCAACCGTATAATTCAACGGAACAATTAATCCGTTACTTGTTGTAACGTTGATTGTTTTAATTCCTGTCGATCCCAGCAATATGTTGCTGATATTGATATATTGGACCTCACTGAGATTAGCCAAAGCAGTGCCTGATGATACATTCACGAAGAGTGTGCCTGCGTTTCTTGTCCAATCCGTCGGGTCTGCTGAGCCATTGATGCTTATATTAACTACAGCCGCACTTGCATCAAAGCCGCTGGGGAACGTGATGTTGTACCATGAAGTAGTATTCACGGTATCATTCATCGTGAAATTCATGGCTACGCTTTTCCCTCCGATGCCTGTGCCGTTGGTAAGATTCGCTGTAAAATTACCTACAGTTGATGAAACATCAGCACTGAGACCGGAGAAATGGGGTATTTTAAGCCAGATCATCCTGTTTGTCGTATTAAAGTAGCATTTTGCATTTATATCCGTTGTACTGCAAGGCATGCCTGTTGTGGCGTTGAACCATGAATCATTGAAGGCAGCATAATCAGATGGTCTATTTGCTGGTAAGTCGCTTATGTTCCATGTTTCATTCCAGTTTTCATCGTAAAGTTTCCCAAGCTTAACTGCAATGTTGTCTGCACGCACACTGGCGTTAAGAGGAATCCCGATGAGAACCTCGTCATAAATCTCAGGGCCAAGGCTTCCGAATCTCCACGCCTGCTCCAGCGCTGTGCCGTTTTGCGATGAACGGTTTGCACTGGGATCAAACACTGCATCCGGCGGTCCTGAAGCCAGCATATCCACATTCTTGTAATGGACTGTGATGTTAGTGTTAGCATCCTTCATCCTCAGGCTGATTTTACCTCCGCCCATAACGATCTTGAACGGGTTAAAATCAGTCATATTCTTTTCGCCAGTGGCGTCACGGAATAAATTGCAGCCCTGTGCCGGCTGTGGAACATCGCAGATTTCATTGCTTTTCAGCATTTTTATCTTAATTGATGGTGGCGGTGCGCTTTGATTTATCGCCCCTGGCTTGAAAGATGATACATTAATAAAGACAGGCCAGGATGCCAATTGATCTGCTGTCTTTGATGTCTTTAATGGTGCATAATCCTGCATGAACACATTGATCTTATTTATGGGCGCACTGAGCGCGGGTATAGAGAATGAACCATTGGCGGCTTGCGAAACATCCAGCATCCATTTAAAGGATGCACTTCCCTTTGCAGAGTAATTTACCTTTATTTCGATATGTGCAAAACTGGTTATGTTTGTGCCATTCCTCAACTGGAAGGGAAGCATTTTAGTAGTAATGTTCTGGGGTAGTCCCATAAGACCCATATTGTTCACGCTGATGTTTTCGACATTCCCTAACAGGGGATACAGTGTGAAATTAAAGTTTGGGACATCGTTTCCTGAAAAATTCATGGTTATGTTTTTAAATGCCCCATAATATTGATTATTTGTCGCATTTTTCGCAGTCGCGAAAAGCAGTATATCTACTCCATCGTCCTGGGCCGAACCTGGCAAAGTAATATTATAAGAGCCATTTGTTGCATTATAAGTATCCGAGAATGGCCCTCCTGGACGGAATGCGCTCATATTATTTGGCATTGGATGGTCTTTGCCGATCATATTACCTGGTTCCAGTTGATAAGCAACTATTGCAAATTCAGAGAAGTTGCTTGTACCATCTGATAGATTTGCATAACCAGAGACCCATGATGGCCTGATAGAAGTATTGAAACGTATAGTTGCATTACTGTCAGTGTAATTAGTAAGATTATTAAGGTCATAGCTTACCGGTATGCTTTGATTTGGAAATATCATGATAGAATAATTCCGTTCTGAAGGAACATGAATAGGGCCGACATCCAGTTGTTCTTCACTAAAGTTTTGAGTTATAGGATAGCCCAGTTGTGTGTCTTTAATCATATATTTGAATGCGCGAGGTGTTACAACACCGGTTTCATTTAATCCACTTGCATTCATGTATATCGTGCCCCCCTTCCTCAGGTAAAAATCCATCGGGCCGCTCGCAGTGATAGTAGATATCATAAAATACGGGAATTGTGGAAGGGACTGGCCTATCCAGTCAAGAGTTCCGGTTGAGGCATTATTTTTAAAATGCTTCAATACAGGTTTATACATATAATTTTGTAGTTCAGGCTCTGAGCCGTTTATATTTAGAATAAAATACCCGGCATCATTGCTTGAGGTATAGTTAGTACCTATCAATACTGGCCCTTGCCCTTGTGGTCCCCCCATCGGGTTGTAAATCTCGATACTTACATTAGTATTATTTAATGTTGCATTCGTTTCATTAAAAGTATATCCACTGAAAGAGAACGCATTCGCCATTCCTGCTGTTAATCCAAAAAACAGCAGCGTGATCACAACTATTCTTAAAAAACCTAACATATTACCCTCAGTTCGTTTCATTAATACCATTTCCTCCGTATTTTTAAATAACACCATAATTATAAATTTCATGGCCTACCCACAAAACTTACATTTGGATTATCATGGTTATGATGATATATATAGTTTCTTCAGCAACATAAAAATTTTACAATGTGACCAAATTTGAATTTTATCGGGTATTAAAGAAAAACTGCAGAAAAAATGCGTTACGGAATTTGATTGCCATTGCCTTCACGAAGATTAAGCTATTAAGAGCCTATCCGAAAAATCAATCAATATTATATTTCCGAATGAACCACAGAGATCACAGAGAACACAGAGACATGTTTAAAAATCTCTGCGCTCTCTGTGTTCTTTGTGGTTTCAACTTTTCGGATAGGTTCTAAGTTAAGGCCTTAGTGAAACGAGCAAAAAAGGTAGGATTAAGAAAAAAACGAACTTATTTGATAAACGTACCATTGCGGTATTCCTCAAAAGCTATATACAGTTCCTCCTGTGTGTTCATAACAATAGGCCCGGCCCATGCTACAGGCTCGCCAAGAGGTTTGCCCGATACAAGGAGGAAACGCAGGCTCTTTTCACCTGCTGTGATTTTCACATTATCCCCATCTTTGAAAATTACCAGATGTTCGATGCCTGTTGATTTTTTCTTATCCGCATCAAAAAATCCGCTTCCTTTGATCACATAAGCGAATGCCCTGTACCCTCTCTTGATAACATGCTCAAATTCCGAGCCAGGAGCCATCGTAATATCAAGATACTCAGGATCGACCACTATATCCTGTACCGGTCCTTTTGTGTTCCCGAATTCCCCGCAAATGATCCTGATCTTAACGTTTTTATCTATCGCGACTTCTGGTATCTGTGACTTTTTTACTTCCCTGTACCTTGGTTCCATCATTTTATGAGTGGATGGAAGATTCACCCATAACTGGAAACCCCACATATGCCCATTATGTCCTTTTGGCATTTCCTGGTGGATTATCCCGCTTCCGGCAGTCATCCATTGCACATCGCCTGGCAGGATCACACCTTTATTTCCCATGCTGTCACCATGTTCCACCCTGCCTTCCAGCATATATGTCACTGTTTCAATACCCCTGTGCGGATGCCAGGGAAACCCGGCGATATAGTCATCAGGGTTATCAGAATGGAAATCATCAAGAAGCAGGAAAGGATCAAGTTCAGGCACTTCATTATAACCGAATGCCCTTTTCAGGTGAACTCCCGCGCCTTCCAGTGTTGGTTTGCCTTTTAATATGCTTTCAATTTTCCGGTTCATTTTATTGTCACTCCTTTACAACAATGTATATTTGGCGCAGGAGGTTATCATTTTTTGCTTGCCGATGATTCCTACTTATTATGCGAATTTACAGCATTTCGCATACCCCGCACGATCGTATTTTTTCCTCAAAATCTCAATCAAAAGCCTTAATACATTTAGCTTGCTATAAGAAATCATGGATATTGTTATTTCTGAAGATGCTGTTCCACTGATTAAGGACTCATTAAACAGGGAAATTATACTTCTGGAATCTAAGATCAAAATTACAAAGATGGAAATAAAGCAGTTCGAAGATAAATATCATAGGATATCCTCTGAATTCCAGAAAAAGTTCGATAAAGGGGAAATAGGGGATACCCAGGATTTTTTCGAATGGTGGGGTCTTATCAAGGGCCTTGGAACACTTGAAGAACGAATCTAAGAATGTCATGGTTCACAATATTTATTTTTCAATATGCGGGGAAGGCTATGGTCATTCAAGCAGGGATATGGCAGTAGCCGCGAAACTTAAAAGCGCCGGGGCCAATGTTCTCATGGGGAGTTATGGTTATGCTCTGGATCGCCTGAAAAAGAGTTTTGATTGTATTGAAATTGAAAAAGAATTCGAAATGACGGCAAAAGACGGAGCCTTTGACCTCAAAGCTACAATTTCGCAAAGTACGAATTCAGTATTTCATTATTCAGGAATAATATCCCAGGAAAAAAAGATAATGAAGGATTTTTCTGCAACATGCGTGGTTGCAGATGGCAGGGGCGCCTCAGTTTTTGCGGCTTTCAAACTCGGATTGCCCTGCATTATAATATCTAACCAGACAAGCATTGAGTCTTTTTTCAAAGAAAGCAAATTCCTGTTGAACCTTGTCGGGAAGCCAGTGGATCTTACCCTTAAAACTACGATGGCGCTTGCCGAAGAAGTCCTGATCCCTGATTTTGCACCACCCCATACTGTTTGTCTTAATACGTTAAGTAAAAGCCCTCATGTAATGAAAAAACAACGATTTGTCGGGCCTGTAGTATCTGCTAAATACGAAACTTCGCAACCTGAACCAGCAGGCATAAAAAGTCCATTCGTCTTAACCATTCTCAGCGGGCATTCATTCAGCCTCCCCATCTTTAATGGAATATTAAAGATCGCGGACAGTTTTCCCGAAATAAAATTCCTGGTATTTGCCAAATTCAAAAATGACAATATCCCAAAAAACACAACCGTTGTGGGGTTTTGCGAGGATCCATCTCCTTACATGGCAGAGGCGCAACTTGTTATTGCCCAGGCAGGCCATAGCACCGCCATGGAAATATTGACACTTGGAAAACCTGCCCTCATTATTCCCATTAAAGGACAGATCGAACAGGAATATAATGCAAAAAGGATGAAAGAACTTGGGATGTGCGAAACACTGGATTATGAATCCTTTAACGGCGAAATTCTCTGTGAAAAGATCAACCTTCTGTTGAATGACAAAAAATATAAGGAAAAAGCAATGCAATATTCTGAAAATGCACGGGAAATGAAAGGATCACAGAGAGCGGCAGATATTATTCTTGAGTTATCGAAACGGATACAGTCTTATTAGCACTTTAAAAGCAATTTATTTAAACCCTGATGATAAATACGATTTCAATGAGAACAATAGACTGGAATAACAATAACAACAATATTACGATGATAGACCAGACCCTTCTGCCTGCGGAATATAAAGTCATAGAATGCTCTACAATAGATTCACTATGCGAAGCCATAAAATCTCTTCGCGTCCGCGGCGCTCCTGCACTCGGGGCTGCCGGAGGTTTTGGTGTTGCTCTTGCTGCATTTCGAAGCAGTGCCAGCTCATTGGATCGATCAATGGATGATATCCAGAATGCCGCAAATACGATAATCGCCACAAGACCCACAGCAGTAAACCTTACATGGGGAGTTAAACGCGTATTGGGAGCATTCGAGGATGCAAAGACCATCAAAGAAGTAAGGATGTTCGCGCTTGATGAGGCAAAAGCAATGGCTGATGAGGATGTGGAAAAGAACATGCAGCTTGGGGAGCATGGCGCTATGCTCCTTGAAGATGGGGATACTGTCATGACACATTGTAACGCTGGAAGGCTTGCCTGTGTGGACTGGGGAACTGCCCTTGGGGTTATCCGTTCTGCCCGCGCCCAGGGAAAAGACATAAAAGTCATTTCCTGTGAGACACGGCCTCTAAACCAGGGAAGCAGACTAACAACATGGGAATTAATGGAAGATAAAATCCCGGTAACGCTTATCACAGACAGCATGTCAGGTCATGTGATGAGAAAAGGAATGATTGATAAAGTCATTGTAGGCGCAGACAGGATCACCCAGGATGCCGTGTTCAATAAGATCGGGACATATACACATTCGGTCATTGCAAAAGAGCACGAAGTGCCTTTCTATGTAGCGGCTCCTGTTTCAACATTTGATTTTGAACGGTTTGAAGATGAAATCGAGATCGAATTAAGAAAACCTGAAGAACTGAAGTATTTTGGGAAGCACCAGATAGCTCCTCTTGGGGTAAATGTTTATAATCCGGCCTTTGACGCAACTCCTATGGAGAATGTGACTGCTGTTATCACAGAAAATGGGGTTTTTTATCCGCCATTCCTCCTTGATGAAGTCAAAGTACATACCTGATTACTTTTGTGACATATTATATCTTAAAAAATAAACTTTAATGAGCAAATAATTTTAGACAGACCCGAAAGGGTTATAACATCCCAGGTATATGACTTATTGGGGTAAAATATGACCGAAGGAAAAATGTCGGATGTTTACAATAAAGTCCTGTTAGACCTGAAGAAGATGAATGGGGTGAAAATGATCGCACTAGCAGGTCGTGATGGTTATCTTATCGGTGAACATGCAACCGAAGGATCGGAAATGCTTACCCTGATGTCAGCAAACATGCTGCGGGCTGCTGAAACGGCCACTAATAAGCTTGAAAAAGTCAATCCTAATCGTGTGATAGTAGATTATAACGGCGGAAAGCTGATTACAACTTATGCAGGTTCAAAGGCATTGATTTCCGTTATGGCCGAACAGGATGCGAGTCTTGACCCCATTATCAGGCAAATTAAAAAGACAGCTGATATAATAAAGGATATACTTTAATTTATTGACCTGGCAATCAAATCCTTCTTCTCCAGGTTCCTGATATCGATGAAAACGGCATGATCCATCCATTATATTTCAATTTGGAGTTTGATTTAATGGGGGGGTTTGGAACACCGATCAAGACCTCTTCTATTTTAGTTTCAAAATCATCTCCTAACTGTAATTCAAATGTAACGCCTTTAGTATATGATATGAACTCATATGTCCATAGATCATAATCAGATACAATTCCCTTTACTTCAAAAAACAATTCGATATACTCTTTCGGAGGGATCTTGACATTGAAATATGCATTCAATTTCAGGAGGCGATTTCCATCGCTCTGGCTTATTATCTCATATACAACATATAATTCTGGCTGAAACTCTTTACTATTGCCATAATTTATTGGCCTGCAATTCTCAAGATCAAAATCTTTCCGATCTAAGAAAACAGGTTCAAGCGGCAAAAGACCCTTATTGCAGATATATCCACTTATTTCAAATGAGGTGGAAAATTTGAAAGAAATATCCAGGTATTTATGGATAATATTCTTCAATATCTCATCTTCGGTCTCATTCATTAATTGAGGTATGGAAGAATCGAAAAATGCAACAAGGCCGTCCCTGTTTATGAGTTTTGAATTTCCAATCTCTTGTGCTTCATTTGTTGCCCTGTAATCATAAATCCTGCTTAGAATTATCTTATCCTTTTCACCTTCCACTTCTCCTTCCTTCTTGAATATAATTGAGACATTGGACCTTCTTGGCTCATCTGTCAATTCAAGCAACCCATATTTTTCATACAATGTGTATATTTCATCATCAATATGTTCATATTTATTTAAATTCTTTATACCTTTTAATATAAATCCTATCAATTCGTTCCTCGTAAAATGCCTGTCAATGATCTCATCAATTATGGATTTTGATACATCTTTCACCATCAGTGCCAGAGGATGCTCTTCCAGAACGAAAACCACAAATCCTGAGAGGATGAAGGCTTCACCCACTTTGCCGAACAAGTCGATCAATACATTAAGAACAAGCGATATTCCCATTGACTCCTCGGGGTACATTTCCTTTGCGAGCAATGAGACCAGTATAAGGATCACTCCGATAAGACCCAGCTTCACCGCCAGACTTCTACGTTTTTCGAACAGGTCTTTGAAAATTGATCTTTTGTTTGGCATAACGGAATGTTGTGGGATATGATATATAATTTTTTGGTTCATTTATTGTCGATTCAATATAGAAAAAAGTTAAGTTTAAAAGATATGTATTAGTAGCATGTCCATTTCAATAGCTCTTGCCGGGAAACCAAACTCAGGAAAATCAACATTTTTTAAAGCTGCAACCCTTGCGAATGTTGAGATAGCAAATTATCCTTTTACCACTATCGATGCGAATCATGGTGTGGCATATGTGAGGACTGTATGCCCATGCAGGGAATTGAAACTTGATTGCGGTAATTGCCGGGAAGGCGCGAGGTTCGTGCCGGTTGAAATGATCGATGTGGCGGGTCTTGTGCCTGATGCCCATAAAGGAAGGGGACTTGGCAATGAATTTCTTGATAATCTCAGGCAGGCAAAGGCCATAATCCATGTAATAGATGCATCTGGCGGCACTGATATAGAAGGTAATCCCGTTACAGTTGGTTCGCATGACCCGCTTGGAGATATAGAATTCCTTCCGCATGAGATAACCATGTGGATGGCAGGAATCCTGAAGCGCAACTGGGAGAGGCTTTCAAGAAAGGTAAATGCAGAAGGACTAAAGATCGAAGAGACTATCGCAGCACAGCTTGAAGGCGCAGGAATAACAGAAGCACACGTCAGAACCATTCTTTCAAGAATGAGACTGCCGCGCGATAAGCCCCAGGTCTGGACAGAAGAGCAGATAATCGAGCTTTCTGACATGCTCCGGGCTGAAAGTAAGCCATTTATAATTGCAGCCAATAAGATAGATATTGCTTCACAGGAAAATATCGAGCGCCTTTTGAAAAAGGGAGCTATCCCGGTAAGCGGGGCAACAGAAGTTGTGCTGCGCCTTGCAGATAAGAGCGGCGCCATAAAATACATTCCCGGAGATGCTGATTTTGTTGAATCACCAAACCTAACCAGCGCCCAGAAAGAAGCGTTATCAAAAATCCGGCTGCTTTTGAAGAAGAATGGCGGCACAGGTATCCAGAAATGCATCAATGAAACGGTTTTTAAGCTTCTTGAACTGATCGTTGTTTATCCGGTTGAAGATGAGAACAGGTTCACAGATAAGAAGGGCACAATACTTCCCGATGCATTCATTATGAAAAAAGGCAGCACGCCAAAAGACCTTGCATTCATGATACATACAGATATCGGAAAGAGTTTCCTCCATGCAGTAGATGCGCGCACCAAAATGAGGCTTGGGGAGAAACACGAGTTAAAAAATGGGGATATTGTGAAGATAGTGTCTGTGAAATAGTTGAAACACGATTATTATAATCAAGATTCAACTAATCTTTACTATAATTGTTCCCAAAAATATTTCCCAAATCTCCAATATCAAAAAGCAGCACCCCATTACTTAGTGCATATTCCTGCGCAGTCGATGTAAAACCCGATTTTGAAATTACTATATAGCAGTCCTGTCTTGTTTTATTTAACCAATCTACGAATGTTGCTTTTTCCAGGAGTTCTTTCAACACATCCAGACCCACTTTTGGCGTTTGCCATTTGCATTCACAAAAGCACATTTCTTTTGTATCTTCATTCATGAAAATAATATCTATCTCATGATCTTTATGCCACCATCCGCCTATTGTCTTAAATTTGAAAGGCAGATATCCCTGGTTGTTCAGTTCGATCAGGGCTTCCATGCATATTTTCTTGAATTTTCTTCCCATAAAAGAATTGAGATCTTTTTGAATAAGAGCTATCACCTGATCTATCTCGCCTCTTTCAATTTCTGACCTGTTCGGATAAATAAACCTGAACCAGAATGAAAAGAAATTATCCCCTAATCTATATCTTGTATCCCTCGCCCTTTCTTTGACCGAAGTAACCGGGTAGATCTTTTCAATAATATGAAGCTGGGCAAGGTTATCAAGGTATTTTGACACAAGGGTCTTATCAAGCCGGGTATAATTTACAATTTCTGTGAATCTGGCATTCCCAAAACTTATAGCTTTCAAAATGAGAAAATAATTCCTTGGTTCACGTAATTCTTCTTTCAAAAGGAATTCAGGCTCAATATTCAGGATGTTACCTTTTTCAATTATTTTTTCCCGGATATTTTCCAGTATTGATTTTGTGTCATCAAATTGTTTCAGGTACAGCGGTATCCCATCGAGTATGGAAAAAGCTTCTATCTGTTGTTCCAGGCTAAAATTTGGCAAAAATCCAACAGCATCCCTGAATTTCATCATTTCGACTTTCCACTGGCCTGTTCTTCTGCCATACAGGGGATTCTTATAACCCATGAGGGTTTCCATCATTGAAATGGATGAGCCGCATAATATCATGAAAACGTTTGTTTTTGAAATTATCTCATCCCATAGCTTCTGGTAAATTGATGGGATCGCATTATTTGATTCTAAAAGGTACTGGAACTCATCTATTACAAAAACAACTCTCTCACTGGTTCTTTTAGTAAATTCTGAAAATAATTCGAAATAATCCCTGAACTGCACTTTTTCAAAAAGAGAATCCTTGAGATAGGAAGCCATACTTTTCTGCATAAGCCTTATGTTTTCCCTTTCGATCTGCCTGTCAGCCATGAAATAAACTGAAGGCTTATTTTTGATGAACTCTTTGATAAGCTCGGTTTTCCCCACGCGCCGCCTACCGTAGAGGATTATGAATTCAGGATATTTGGAAACATATCTGTTATTGAGAAATTTGAGTTCTTCCTTGCGGTTGACAAATTGTTGAAACACGATTATTATAATGTAGATTCAACTATTTATGAATTACCCTTAAATATCCCCCGAACCAACAAACAACCATGCTTCTCAAAGAAATTATCCGGATGCTTGAAACCATCGCTCTCCCCTCACTTGCCGAAGATTTCGATAATGGCAGGATCGGACTTGTGCTTGACAGGAGCAACGATATTAAAAAGATCGCAATCGCGCTTGACCCGACCGACTCAGTCCTTAAAGAAGCAGCGCGCATCGGCGCCGACCTGCTCATAACCCACCATACATTGATATTTGATCCGATAAATCTTATTTCGAAACGATTGTCAGATACCCTGAAAATTGCGATCGATAACGAGATTTCCATCTACACGATGCATACGAATTATGACAAAGCAGAAGGAGGAGTGAATGATGTGCTTGCCGGATTACTGGGATTGGACAATACCGTTTCTCTTCCACTGGGAAGGATCGGTGAGATAGAACCAATGAAAGCGCCTGCATTTGCAGCTTTTATCGCAAAAAAGCTGGACACTCATGTCCAGTATAAAGGAGATGGCCAGATAAAGAAGGTCATGGTGGTCGGTGGAAGCGGATTCAGGCGCGAATATATCGATATTGCATTAGAGAATGATGTAGATGCCCTTGTTTCAGGGGAAATGCGCCATGATGCTATACGATATGCTGAAGGGTTATGTCTTTTTGATGCGACCCATTATGCAACAGAAGCGCCGGCGATGAGAAAATTGTGTGAGAGGTTGCCGGTTGACTCTTCTTATATTGAGGATAAACCCGATGTAAGAGTAACATAATTATCATTTTATCAGATATTATTATAAATCATTGAACTATTACATTAGTAAAACAAATTCGAATTTAATGAGTAATTATTATGGAAAATACAAAAAAACTAACAATTTTAGTCGTAATAACGCTTGTTATTAGTCTATTTAACTTAATACTAACCTTTAATCTTAGTACTAGATTTAATGAAGGAAATGTTGGTACCCAAAAAGATGTTCAGCCCACACCAAAACAACAACCATCTAAATTAGATCCATCTAGAATTGATGCAAGCATAGATGATGATCCCATAAAAGGCTCAAAAGATGCCACAGTTACGATCATTGAATTCAGTGAGTATCAATGTCCTTTCTGTGAAAAATTTTTCACCCAGACATTACCCCTGATAGAAAAGAACTATATAAATACAGGAAAAGCCAGGTTAGTTTTCAGGGACTTTCCGCTAGGATTTCACCAATATGCACAAAAATCAGCAGAAGCTGCAGAATGTGCTGACGAGCAGGGAAAATTCTGGGAATATCATGATACATTATTCAAGAACCAGAACTCTCTGGACATAACAAGTCTCAAAAATTATGCAAAGGACCTCGCTCTGGATGAAACAACATTCAATGATTGCCTGGATTCAGGAAAGATGACAGCAGAAGTTCAAAAAGATATAGAGGATGGTTCTAAATATGGCGTCACTGGAACTCCCACTTTTTTCATAAACGGGATCAAATTAGTAGGAGCACAACCATATAGCGCCTTCCAGCAGGTTATTGATAAAGAAATAAGTAATAAGAATAATTGAAAAATATCGGATGCAACATCAAACTTTCTGGTTATACGCTTGAAGCTGCATATATTCAATACACATACATATTCCCGTACGGCCTGAGCGAAAGCGGCACAAGTTTCGTGAACTTTCCACTCATAACCTCGTTAAAGTCAAATCCGAAATACTCACAGTATTCCTTAAGATATCCGCTGATGAGCTTTGTATCCTCCTCGCTCAATTCAAGGCAGTTCACTTCTTTTCCGAGATGGTACGGGTCAACTTTCCCGCGGATGTACATTACACCGCCGTGCATGCCAGTCCCCACATAATCGCCAACAAGCGGGCTCTTTCCGTTCATGCCAAGAAGGATCATTATTCCGCCTGCCATGTACTCGCCGAAAAAGTCTCCGGCTGTGCCCCCGGCTATGATAATTGGTACCTGTTTCTTATACTCTTTCATGTGGATACCCACACGGTAGCCCACATCGCCTTTGATGTACAGCTTCCCGCCGCGCATCCCGTAACCGATGATATCGCCCACATTGCCGTGGACAATGATCTCACCCGCATTCATGGTGTTCGCAAGACCATCCTGCCCGTTAGCGTTTACGATGATCTTTGGGCCGTTCATAAAAGCTCCGAGGTCATTACCGGGAGTGCCGTTAATGGTGATTTTTACATTTTCGTTCAGCCCTGCGCCGATATACCTCTGCCCGCCTATGTTATCAAGCTCGAACTCTTTCTGGCCTGATGCCACTGCGTCACGGATCATCTTGTTCATTGGCCTGTAATGCATGCCTTTTGCGTCTATTCTCATAAAGCATCACTTCCATCAAACACAAATGTTTTTACGGCAAAGTCGGCTATGAACCCGTGTTTCATAAATGAACATAAAAAAAACAACGAACTGATACGAACTGAAACGAACTCCGGTAGCGTGAGTTCGTATGTAGTTCGTCCGAGTTCGTTGTTAATTTTTTCATACCAGAACGCAAAGGCCGCAAAGATTAAATTAAAATCAACAAATCTGCGTTCATCTGCGTTCATCTGCGGTTTATGATTTTTCAACAACAAAATATCCATAATAATCACTGTCCTATTCCTGCATGTTTGATCCCGAGTATATCCAGCGTTTCCTGGCTTAATCCAACCCCTCGCAAGCGCTCACGGCTTCCGCGCAAAGATTCGATTGCATTTATGCCAAGTGAACCCAGTACTTCCTGGATCTCATGACCCCATGCCGTAAGCAGGTTGCACAACCTGTCTGCTCCTACTTCCGGGTTCAACCTGCGCACAAGTTCAGGCTTTTGTGTCGCAATGCCCCATGCGCAGTTGCCTGTGTAACATTTCTGGCACACGCGGCAGCCCATTGCAATGAGTGATGCCGTGCCTATGACACATGCATCAGCCCCAAGCGCAATAGCCTTAACGACATCAGCGCTCTGCCTGATGCTTCCTCCAACAAGGATAGAAGCGCGGTTGCGGATACCTTCCTGCCTCAACCGGTCATCAACTGCGGCAAGGGCAAGCTCAATGGGTATTCCTACATGATCCCTGATTATCATGGGAGCAGCTCCTGTTCCGCCCCTGAAGCCATCTATCATTACTATATCAGCGCCTGCCCGCACGATGCCGCTGGCGATGGCAGCGACGTTATGAACGGCCGCGATCTTTACAGATACGGGTTTCTTATAATCTGTGGTCTCTTTTATTGCATAGATCAATTGAGATAGGTCTTCAATTGAATAAATATCATGATGCGGCGCAGGAGATAGTGCATCTGTGCCAACAGGTATCATACGGGTCTTTGAGATATCCTCTCCAACTTTTTCGCCAGGCAGATGCCCGCCAATTCCTGGTTTTGCGCCCTGCCCGATCTTGATCTCAACAAGAGCGCTGTTGTTCAGGTATTTGCTTGTTACACCGAAACGCCCTGATGCAACCTGGACGATTATCCTGTCAGTATAACCAGCAAGATCTTCGTGTAGACCGCCTTCGCCTGTATTCATGAGCGTCCCCATGCGCTTTGCTGCCATTGCAAGCGCCTTGTGTGCATTCAGGCTTATGGCGCCATAGGACATCGCCGCGAAAACAACGGGTATATCCAGTTTCACCTGCGGCGCAAGTTCCGTCTTAAGGCTGATATTATTTATATCTCCCTCAAATTCAAGGGATTCAGGTTTAGCTCCAAGATATGTGCGAAGTTCCATTGGCTCACGGAGAGGATCGATCGAAGGATTTGTCACCTGGCATGCATCTATCAACATGTGATCCCAGTAGATCGGATACGGTTTGGGATTGCCCATGCCCGTCAGTATGATGCCGCCGCTTTCAGCCTGTTTGAGAATATTTTTCCTGATCTCAGGCGACCAGTTGTAACCGTCTTTGTAATCAAGAGGATTTTGGGTGATCGTTATAGCGCTTTCAGGACAGAATGTAGCGCACCTGTGACAGGCCACGCACTGCCTGTTGTTTATCGTGACCTTATCCTTGAATTCAATAGCGCTGAAACTGCAATTAATTACACAGCGTTTGCATCTTCGGCATCGTTCATGGTCAATATTAACAATGAATTCTGCAGGCAGTTGTGATTCCATTATTCCACCTCTGCCTTTAATATCCCAAAAACAGGTGTTCCTGCCCTGGGGCTCCATACTTCATCAAGATCCGGAGCGATTTCCCGGATCGCTGATTCCTCAGATGCCATGTAAAGCATATCGTCCTTTCGGGCGGCTGTCATAGGGCGAAGTTTGATCCTGTCGTTCAATCCGATCATGCCCCGGCTATGTCCAATTATTATGCTAAAAGGTCCATTTAAAAGAGTACTTCCATATACATGCCTCAGGGCAATTGCCATTTTCTTTTTCTGCGGTTCCATGCGGTCAATATCTTTCCAGAATGGCGCTGCAAGCGCTTCAACTGCCTTTTCAATTGGTAGCTTATGCTTTCGAACGAGCAGGTCAAACATATAAGCGATAACTTCGGTATCGGTTCTTAATTCGAGCTTGTAACCGAACATCTCAAGATAGCGCTTGTTGATCCCGTAAGAGGATATTTCACCGTTATGCACCACAGACCAGTCAAGAAGAGTGAACGGGTGAGCGCCACCCCACCAGCCTGGTGTATTTGTGGGAAACCTGCCATGGGATGTCCATATATATGCATTGTAATCTTCCAGTTTATAGAAACTCCCTATGTCTTCAGGATAGCCCACACCTTTGAAAGCACCCATGTTCATGCCGCTTGATGCTACAAAAGCCCCATCTATCTCGGAGTGTATCTTCATTACGGTTTTTGTGACATAATCTCTCTCTGAAAGGAATTCAAGTTTATTCTCAGGCACCTCAAGAAAATATCTCCATAGAATTGGAGGATTCGATACGCCATTTTGCCTTTGCGTGGGTATGGCTTCATCCTTATCAACGTTGAAGTGATCCTTGAAGAATTCTTCAGTGTTCTCTTTTGCCTGCATATTATCAAACATCATGTGAAAAGCATACATGTCTTTTCGTTTTGGATAAATACCATAGGCTGCAAACCCTCCGCCAAGCCCGTTCGAACGGTCGTGCATGCAGGCAATGGACTGGATAATCACTTTGCCACCAATGCGTCTTCCATCTTCGCTCATTAATCCTGATATCGCACATCCGGACGGTATTCCATCAGATTTCATTTTCTTCTCCTTTATTATTAATATGATCCAGTAATTTAATCAATTCTTCTCCCCCGCTCTTTGGTGACTCTGCCAGTTTCAGTTTCTTTCGCACACTTGTTGGCTCACCAAGTCTTCCGTCTTTCCTGAACATCTCGATACTTGCAGCAAAGCCTTTTGGCCCCTTTCCTTTTTGAATAGCCATATGCTTTAGTTTGTCAAAAATCTTATTCATTCCCATTTTCTGCGGACAGAGTTCATAACAGGTATAACAGTCAACGCATTGCCAGATGTTGTGGGATCCTATTACTTCCTCAAGTTCACCTGAAAGTAATCTTCCAATTATTTCATTTGGATTGAAATCCGGGTTTACCTTTACAACAGGGCAATCATTAACACAGGCTGCGCACTCGTAACATTTACGGATGGCGGGGAGATCGAACACTTCTTTTAAAGTATTCAGGTATTTATATTTTAAATCCCACTTCGACAGGAATTCTGCAGAATCGATCCTGTGCATATCCATTCCAAGTTCCTGCGGTGAGAAACCCATTGCAAGACCAAGCAATTCTGGATAAAATAGAATTGGAACGTTCAATTTTTCCCCTGTTTTTTGCATCATATACTGGCGTGAATCGTATTGCATGAAGCATGATGGACAGGTAAGTGCTATTGCATCCGCTTTTTTTGTGACTTCCATCAGTTTCATACGTGCAAGGGCCGTTGCCTCCTCCGGTTCATCCGCAGTATTGAGATTGCCGCCGCAGCATAGCATTTTTGTTCCATAGTCGATGCTTTTTGCGCCCAGCGCTTCTATTAAGGCATCGAATTTTTTTGGTTTATTGGGGTCATCAAAGGTTATTGATGAACTGGGACGAAGCATATGGCAGCCATAATGGGGTGCTATTCTCATGCCGTCGAATGATTTTACGAGGTGCTGTTTGATCTTCGGTAAACCGATCTCATCATGAAGCACCTCAACAAGATGTTTTACCTCGACCGTTCCTGTATATTCCAGGCCGGCAAAAGCAAGGATTGCGTTTACTTCGTCCCGCATTCCGGGATTTATACGCATTTCGACTTCCACGGATTTCAATGTGCTGTAACAACCATTACATGGAACCAGAAGGTTATGGCCTGCTTTTTGCGCAATGGCCAGATTTCTTGCAGCTGTTACGTACCATGCCAGATCTCCGACCGGCTTGATTATGCTTTTTGTAGGGCAGCATGTAAATCCTTCAAGATCGTGAAGAATGCAACCGAGCTGTGATAATACAAGCTTGGTTGATTTTTCCATGAAAGGGAAACGTGCGGGGATGATACAACCTAAAAACAAAGTATATTCTGGCATTTTTTTCTCTCGTTGGGGAAGCAGACGATAGCTCTAATAGTATATAAACTTAACTCGGAAAGAGGATGAACACTGGCGATATATTATTAGATATATATGAATAAAAATAACAAATCCATTTATGATTATAATCTAAGTTATGAGATTTCAGCCATAAGACCGCAAGGTTTTTAAAGGGATATATCTTATTAAGCACGGGTTTGCATAGATGGAAAAATCATGCATCCATGCGAACATCATCCAGCGAAAAGTAGTTAGAATTAGATATTTCATAATTATACAGGGGTCACAAATACCAATTGTGGCCTGATAGATCAATGTTACTTGTCATTCACGGTTTGGGTTATAAGAGAAAGTCAAAGAGTCCGGGACTAATAAGGTACTTTAGTTCAGGATAGGTACTTTCAAAAATAATAAAAGCTCAAACTAATGAAATCTTTTTCTAACACGGTTCAAAGGGAGGGTACATTATGCAAAATTCAGATACAACGAAATATATCATTCATGCTACGATAAAAGCAGACGGAGTAATAGAACGCCCGGATGTTGTCGGAGCAATATTCGGACAAACCGAAGGGTTAATAGGCGCGGATCTTGACCTGAGGGAACTGCAAAAGAGCGGCAGGATCGGAAGGCTTGAGGTCAACATAAAATCAAACATGGGTAAATCGGCAGGAACAATAGATATACCCTCAAGTCTTGACAAAGTTGAGACCGCAGTTCTTGCAGCAAGCCTTGAAACCATTGACAGGATCGGTCCTTGCATTTCCAATATCAGCATTGTGAAAATTGAAGATGTCAGGAGTTCGAAAAGAAAACAGATAGTGGACAGGGCAAAGCAGGTCCTTACAGCCATGTTCGATGAAATGCTTCCGGAAAGCCAGGAGATCATTGATGAGGTAAGGCAATCCGTAAGGATAGAGGAAATGACCACATACGGGAAAGATAACATCCCCATGGGCCCGAATGTGCTTGATTCCGATGCCATTATAGTTGTTGAAGGGCGGGCAGATGTCCTGAACCTTCTTCGCTACGGCATCAAGAACGCAATAGCTGTTGGCGGGACGAATGTGCCGCAGGCAGTTGCGGATCTTTGCAAGAAGAAGACTGTTACAGCCTTCACTGATGGAGACAGGGGCGGAGAACTGATCATAAAGGAATTGCTCCAGGTCGCGGATGTGGATTTCATTGCCAGAGCCCCGGACGGGAAAGGCGTTGAGGAACTTGTCCAGAAAGAAGTTGTAAAATCATTAAGGCAGAAAATACCTGTTGAGCAGGCATTTGATTATTACCAGGTTAACAAGAAGAGAAGAATAGCGATTCTTGCAGCAACAAAGAAGAAAGCTGGAAAAGGCGAACCTATACTTCCGGAAGAAGTGGAAACAAAACCTGTCAGGGAAGGACCTGCAGAAATTGAACCGGTTGCAGAACAGGAAAGACAAAGGACAAAAGCGGAACCAAGGATCGAACATAGATTTGAACCCAGGACAGAAACAAGAAATGAACCCAGAGTTGAATCCAGATTCGAACCCAGGAAAGAACCAAAATATGAAAAAGAAGTAAAGGAAAGTCCTTTCCAGGAACATATAACCGATTTGAGCGGCACCCTTAGCGCGCGCTTCATAGATGAAAATAATAATACGATCAATGAAGTGCCAGTCCGTGATCTTGCAACAGCATTGAAAGATGCAAATGGCAACATCAAAAGTATAGTGTTTGATGGTGTTATAACCCAGCGCATTGTGGATATTGCAGCCGAGAAAGGTATTGAGAACCTGGTTGGTGCAAAAATGGGAAATATCGTGAAAAGCCCGACTTCGATCCACATAGAAACATCAAACCAGTTATAGGAAAAAATGTGGGTTAAGCCTAACCCGGATTTTAGCCCTGAAAAGCCCCTGTTCCTTTGCATACTTGCAAATACGGAAACGGCTAAAATCCCCAACATATCTGCAGCAGGAAAATCCCCGGAACTCACCGATTTTACTCCTGCCGCGGATGCAGAACTTGTGGAGACTGGAAATGCCATAAGCATCAATGAACCGGCAATGACGCCGTCAGGCGCCCCCTCTCCCGCAGTTTTGACAAGAGCTTCAATGCTGCTTACCGGGATTCCCTGTATTTTTATTAACTCCGGGCTTCGCGTCCGTCCCATGATTCCCACCATAGACCTGAATACCCGTCCTGGTGGGGATATCCGAAAAGGTCATGCAGTTGTTGATGCGCTTGACATTTTCAATAAATCAAAGGCACTTGGTGAAAAACTCGGACAACTTTCGGATTTTGTGATTATCGGTGAGAGCGTGCCCGGCGGGACAACTACTGCAATGGGTGTGCTCAGGGCTCTTGGATATGACGGTAAGGTTTCGTCCAGCTTTCCGAAAAACCCCCTGCAAATAAAGAATAAAGTGATAGAAGAAGCGATGAAAAATTCAGGAATATCTTTTGGAAGCTTAAGGAACAGCCCGCTTAATGCAGTTGAAAGTCTTGGAGACCCGATGATGGCAGCAGCGGCAGGACTTGTTGACGGGCTCAATAAAAAGACTGTCCTTGCTGGCGGGACCCAGATGGTATCTGTCCTTGGCGTCATTAAACATCTTGGCCTTGTACGTGATGTTTCCATTGCAACTACGCGATATGTTGCTGACGATAAAAGCGCTAATTTCAGGGAAATGACTGAAATCCTGGGCTACGAAGCTTTTGCTGCTGATCCCGGTTTTGGAAAGTCAAGGAGAAAAGGGCTTCGTATGTATGAAGATGGGGATGTGAAGGAAGGAGTAGGCGCAGGCGGCGCAATGTTAGCAGCAGCGATGATGGGTTTTTCCCGGAAGGAATTCAGGGAAAAAACAGAAGAAGTATGCGATAGTATTTTCGGGATTTGAAGTTATAATATGATATATAATTATATATAAATATTTATTTCATTATTTCCTTATCAATATTATCTGCTATTTTCTTCATTTTACTATACCAGTCATCGATGTTTACTTCTACCATCTCTTTTAGCTTTGCAGGTTCAAGCGCTTTATATTCATAGTAATACCCGCCTTCAGTTATGGTTTTTGTCTCGCGGTGAACAAGACCGCTTGTCATCAGGTTCTGTAAAGACCTGTAAGCAGTGCTTCGCTCACGTGTAAGGATTTCACCCAGGCTTTCTGCTGTCATGGGGCCTTTTACTACAAGTACTTTGTAGGCATCTATATCGATGGTTTTAAGACCGAGGATACACTTTGCGATATCGTCGCATTTGAAATTTCCCCGGATCATTTCCGGAATTGATCTTGGCATAATAATCCTACGTTTTGCACAATTTGTACAAAACCTATCTATACCTTTAAGTTTAAATAGATTATGATGAATACCGCAGGTTTTATTATTGTTCTTGGATGTAAGAAATGCGGGAAGTGCGATGGGGTTTGCGAGACCGGGGCTTTGATGCGTATAGATGGCATTGCCAGTGTGGATCATGAAAAATGCAATTTGTGCATGCGATGCGTTAAGATATGCCCGAATAAAGCACTTGTGTATCTTGATTGAATGGAATATATTAAAGGCATCACAATAATTATATATTACCCTACTTCCAATATAAGCTTGCGCTAAAAGCGTGAGGTGAATATATGGAACTAGTAAACGCAGTCGTAGGGATTATACAATTAGTTATTGCCATTATCCTTGCAGTCGTTGCATTGTATATTGGTTTTTCCGTATTAGGAAAGATAACTAAAGGAATTGATGAAGAAAAGGAAATCGCCAAAGGTAATACTGCGGTAGGAATCCTTGTAGCATCGGTATTTATTGCGATAGGAATAGTCGTCCAGTCAGGAGTTTCAGGTATTTCTTTGGGAATTTCACAGGCTATGAAAGCCGGTCTGCTCTCCCCGGTAGGCATAGCGATAATCGTTGTCAGCATTGTTCAATTAATACTTGGCATAGTGCTTGCAATTGTAGCAATATATCTTGCATTTAATATTCTCGATAAATTGACCAAAGGTATCGATGAATTTGCAGAACTCAAAAAAGGAAATGTTGCAGTAGCCCTTGAAATGGCAGGTGTAATAATCACAGTTGCGATTATCATCCAGTCAGGTGTTCTTGGTATTACCGCAGCATTGATCTAAAAATCATTCCTTTTTTAATTTTTCATTTTTCTGAAATCATTATCAAGCATCTATTGTCACCAGTCGTCCCGTTCGCTGAAGTCTCCTTCCTCTGTTTTAAAAGAACCAACCATTTTGAACAATGAATCTCTCAGTAAATCATTCTCATGTCTTCCGAGATATTCTTTGATGCCAATATTTGTCTGAATGTGATTATTTGCAGTCATTTGATTATGAAACACCTTTTTTCTCAAGATATATTGCAATAAGCCTTGCGAAGGTATTAAAATCCTGTAGATTTTCCGTCAAGTTGTAATATATCTCATCAATATCGATTTTCGCATACATGTGGACAAGAACATTTCTAAGGCCTGCTGCATTCGAGAATTTTTGTGCAAAATCATCAGGCATTATTCCGGCACGTCCCAGTGTAAGTATGACTTCCCTGTAACTGTCAGGTCTTTTCAGGTTCTCATAAGATATTATCATCTCTGCGATATCAATAGAACATTCCAGACTCAGCTCAAGATATCTTTCCAGTGCTCCGCGAATTGTAAAATCATTTCTTATTTCTTCAACACTATATTTTTTATAACTTCGAAGGTTTTCGACATATTCTGACAAGAGTTCAAGCTTTGATACGATTTCATCCTTCATACAAATCCCCTCGAAGTGATAGATTTCAAAACCAATGTGTTATGCCGCTCTATATGGAATTTTTCATCCAGATACCTGGAAAGAATCATAGTCTCAAATTCTATTCTTTTATTTTCATTCAAAGATTTCAGGATTTTCCCATGTTTGATAATATTGTAATTCAATAAAACCGAACTTTTTTCCATATCTATTATATCGATTTTATTAATTTTGCAGGCTGCTGCAAGTTCTCCAGTGAGTTTTAATCTATGTTCATATTTTCGATGCGAATCTATTTCAGGAGCATACAAAACACCCACATCTAGATCACTTAATGAATTCATATCCCCTCTTGCATATGATCCAAATAAATAAGAGAGGATAATATAATCTTCTTTTTTCAATATATTACTAACTATTTTTTCATAATCTAATGACATTAATAAATATCATGTGTTAATAGGTTATTAACTTTCTTAACTGAATATTATTTTTTTATCGCTTTCGGTAATCATTTCTTGGAATATTCCTCGACAGATTCAATAAATTCCTTTGCCTGTTCTATAAGAGTATGAGCTTTATCTCTACTTATTGAGCTTGGACTTCCATAATCACCCAATTGTCTCAAGTCAAAAGCAGATACCAGATAATCACGCATTTTCTGAGGGAATATTTGTGTTTTAATAAATTCTTTTCCAAAAGCAGCGATTACTGCCGAGTGTTTTGAGAAAGAGAGATCTTTAGACAGTAATACCGCTTCAGTGGCATAAAACATAGAATAGTAAGACCTGCTTGCTGAAAAATCATAAAATCCACCATCAAATAGCATTTCAGCGGCCTTAATACTCTCTTTTGCTTTTATAAGAAGTTCAAGTATATCATTTTCCGGTTTCAAATTGAAATACCTTCTTTTTTGGCATTAAGAATAATTGGCAATCTTCTTTTATTAAATTGCTTTAAATCGAAAGGAATTATGGATATTAGAGTATCATAAGCAAGGTCCAGCTGGTGAATTTCTTTAGAACACATTGTTAATTCATCTATCGGGTTTTGCATGTTCTCCAAAAGAACGATAAGATCAATATCCGAACCTTCAACTGCATCTCCGCGAGCGTAAGAGCCGTATAAGATGATGCCTTTTAGTCTTTTTCCGTAGATTTTATGGAGGGCGGATTTGGCTTTTTGAAGGATTTCTTTTATATCTTTGATCGTTCGAGTCATATTTCACTGCTATCTGAATCTAACTTCTAAATAAGAGAAGTGGAGGATTTTAACCTCCACGTTTATTTTAAATAGAGAAAGAGCATTCTAATTTATATACTATTCGGTTGAAAATTATTTCTTTGTTCTTATGTAATAATATATCGGCTCTTTACCTCCTAAATATAAAATATCTGATAGAATCTTTCCCTCAAATCTGTTGTCTTTCTCAGTTTCAAACCCAAAGATTCAATGATAAATACTTCTGGTTTCCAGCTTGTCATAATATATTTCCTTTATCCCTTCCTCTCCCTCGCCCCCTTCAATAACAACTGCAACTCCGTTCTTGCGACCATATCCCGCACAGCCTCAACCGCATCGATATTCGCGGAAATGCTCGTGATACCAAGCTCCACGAGCCTCTTTGCCACCTTCGGGTTGCTGCCCGCCTGCCCGCAGATGCTTGTTTTCACACCGACCTTATTGCACTCGATGATTACATGTTCGATGAGCTTCATTATCGCAGGATGCAGCTCATTATATAAGTGCGCCACATGCTCGTTATTCCTGTCAACCGCAAGCGTATACTGTGTCAGGTCGTTGGTGCCAAAGCTCACAAAATTCAGCCCCTCGGCGAGGAACTGATCTATAATGAGCGCCGCTGCAGGGATCTCAACCATTATACCGATATCGATCTTATCAATATCAAGCCCGTTCTTTCGCATGAACTCTTTTGCTCTTCGCAGTTCCGAAGGATGCTGGACAAGTGGTATCATTATACCCATGTTATTGTAACCGCGCTTGATCAATTCCTTGAATGCCCTTACTTCAAGCTCAAAGTGTTCCGTGTCTATGAGGTCACGCCTGATACCACGGTATCCAAGCATCGGATTTGGCTCAACCGGTTCACCCTCGCCTCCCTCCATAGCCCTGAACTCATCAGTGGGCGCATCAAGTGTTCTTACCCATACCGGTTTTGGATAGAAGGCATCAACGACTGTCTGGATTCTCGAAACAAGCTCCTCAACATACTCATCTGCCTTTCCTTCCTTTATGTACTGCTTGGGGTGTTTTGGAAGACCAAGGATCATGTGCTCGATCCGCAAAAGCCCAACACCATCTGCCTGGGTCTCAACTGCCCGCGCCGTAGCTTCAGGGATTGAAACATTAACCTTCACTTCAGTTGCAGTTACTGGTTTTGATTTTGCAAATGACATAACTGATTTTTCCTTTTGTGCAGCTTCAGGGACTGCAATTTCTTTCTTACCTTCAAATACGAGCCCCTTTTCCCCGTCTACCGTTATTTTCATACCATCTGTTAAAATTTCAGTTGCCTTTCTCGTTCCTACAACAGCCGGGCAGCCCAGTTCCCGTGATACGATAGCTGCATGGCATGTAAGACCGCCTTCATCCGTAACTATAGCCGCTGCTCTCTTCATCGCAGGAACCATGTCCGGCGTGGTCATGACGGCCACAAGAATGTCACCGTCCTTGACTTTGCCAAGTTCGCTTGAATCCACGATCAGCTTTGCCTGGCCATATGCAATACCAGGGGATGCGCCAAGACCCTCAAGAATAGCAGTGGTTGCGACTTTTTCTTTTGGTTCTTTCTTCTTGATCGTGGTGATCGGTCTTGATTGGAGAATAAAAATCTCTTTGTTCTTTATTGCCCATTCAATATCCTGGGGTATCCCATACAGGTCTTCCAGCAATTCCCCGAATTCAACAAGTTTTAAAATTTCATCATCATCAAGAACCTTTGCATTTTTCTTGTCGGATGGCACAGGAATATCAATGGTTTTCCCTGTTTTGGGATCCTTTGTATGCATGATGTTCTTGGTAGCGACCCTTCGTTCTTTTACTGTTTTTGATTTCCTGTCTATCATATAATAGTCCGGGGAAACCGAACCTGATACTACAGTCTCGCCCAGTCCCCATGCGCCTTCAATGATGGTCAGGGGCTCTCCGGATGAAGGATGCGACGATAACATCACACCTGCTTTTTCGGCATCCACCATCATCTGGACAACTGCGCAAAGATTGACCTTGTGGTGGTCAAAACCCTGCTTGACACGGTAATAGATAGCACGCGCCCCATAAAGAGATGCCCAGCATTTCTTTACTGCATCAATAATGTTTTGTTCTCCCCTCATATTAAGAAAAGTATCCTGCTGTCCGGCAAAACTTGCATCCGGAAGGTCTTCGGCTGTCGCGCTTGAGCGGACTGCTACAAAAACCTCCTCGTTTTCTTTCTTGCACATTTCCCGATATTTTGACCGGATGCTGTTTTCTATATCCAGTGGCATTTTAGCATCCATCATGATCTTTTTAGCTTTTTTCTCAGCATTCCTCAAGATATCTGCATTATCGACATCAACTTCAAGGGAACCGAAAAGCTCATCATTTATCCCGGTTTCATCAATAAATCTCCGGAAAGCCTGCGCTGTCACAGCAAAACCTGTAGGGACAGGCAGTTCAGCCCGCAGCATCTCACCGAGGCTTGCACCTTTTCCGCCAACGATCGCAATATCTTCTTTTCCAACTTCTTCAAGCCAAACAACCGAATTTTCTGTCATATTTTTTCTCCTTTAATGATTGTTGAATTTTTATGAGTTTTTTATCATAACTTTCTACAGCCACTTTGAGCATGAATTCGAGTTTCTCCCTGTCAAACCCCAGTTCTTTTGCGAGATTTTCAAGGAAATAGACATCGATTTCCTTATGCTGCGCCCTCTCCACCCGGATTGCTTCGATCAGCGCCATGGCATTAACGAATTTTTTCACAAAATCAAATGTGGGAGTAACACTTCCGGTTTCAATGCGCGAAATGGATTCACGACGGAGTCCCATCAACTCACCGAAATCCTCTTGTGACATGCCATATCTCTTCCTGTACTCACAGATTACTTCCCCGGTATCCTGAATTAAGAATAATGCACCTGCTATTTCTTTTTGAAACGATATAAGCCATTCAGGGGTATACAGCAAGGGTTTTGATGTCATTTGAGGTATTTCTCCCGAATCGATGTTTATTTAAATGTTACTTTAAATGTCACATTCAATTCAAGTCGTTATTTTGATTCAATAATATTAATACTTTTCTAACAGTGTTTAGAAAATAACATGATTAATATGTCACATTATTTGTATCTTATGGCCGATTGGTTGAATCATATTTAATGAATATACACAACAATCAACCGGCCATATACCATGAATGATGATGATAATTACTATACTTATTTCAATTTTTTGATAGAGATATATTTAAATAGTTAAGAGTAAATTGCATATTGCTCACTGAAGGGTTGTGAGTAAATGATATGGGAGGTTATATAAATGTCAGGTTATGACAAGGGAATTTAAAATACGTATTTTTATCCTGGATTATGCTTTTCTGCATAGTATTTCGGATTGAAACGAATAAGACGATATACAGAGTAAGATATTTTCTCAAAACTGTTTAAAATTTTAAAAAATAATAGAGGACTAAGACATGAAGTTAAAGTCTATAGTAGCCAAAAATGAACGTAAAGGAAAGAGAACAAAACTTGCAATTGGAATTGTGGGATTATTACTAATTGCCGGAATATTTTTTACAATATTAACGCTAAATGGCAACGTTGCCAGTGCAAGCAATGGCCAGAACCAAGCTGTTGTTGATAAATCCAACCATAGCCAGACCGTGAAAGAAAGGATTGCAGCTTTACCCCATCTCAGGAACACGACGAACGAACAGAGAAAGAAGGCGGCGGTTAAAAGAGCAATGACGATTAAGTCTATAAATATAGCCGCTCCAGCAGTACTCAACCAGGGCGGGATACCAGACTACTTCGGCACGATCCCTAACTACGCCAATAGCCCTCTTCCGACGGTCAATCCTGCCACCGGTGCCGTCTCCGGCGGTATCAAGAAATTCGTCGATTCACTGCCGGGTCTGGGACCCGCAGGCGCAAATAATCTCGGGCAATATATACCCATTGCTGTTGCGGATACTACCACTTATATTGGGTCTGATTACTACGAAATCCGGCTTGTAGAATACACCGAAAAAATGCATTCGAACCTTAGC
>CABMCA010000067.1 GCA_902384525.1 uncultured archaeon | reverse complement strand
TTTTTAAATGTAGAAGATATTGTAGCCATGGTCAGTAGCAGGTAATATCATTACATTAAAGAATAAATAAGTATTTATTGTGATGATATTACTTTGACCATAACTGAATTATGTAACTGTGCCCATTCATGGTGTTGGATTAATATATTGAGCAAACTTTACGAAGTTCAAATGACATAAACCGAGGAAACCTAATAAAAATAATCAATCATTCGTCAACAACAAACCCATTTTCTCAGGATAAAATGAAAATACATTTCCCACTGTAATTAAAACAACCCCGATCCAGAAGATCAAAAGATGAAATGGACTATCCCTGAAGCTGACAAAATTCAATATAATAATAACAAACCCAAAATGCAGGAGCGACGAGCCGATCCGTGCAATGTATCCTTCCTTTTCAAACCTGATGGATTTGCTCTTCCTGACAGTCATTATAAGAACAATAGCCTGAACCACTGTCATTACCGCCAGGATAAATCCCAATCCCTTCTCCAATCCAGAAAAAACCGTAACGATCACAGTTATTCCCAGTAGCACACCGCTGAATTTTATCAGGATATCCTGTTCGAATAGCCTTTTAGGAATACAAAGCCCAAGTGAAATAAGAAGCAATACAAGGAACGGATAAAGGTATGAATTCATCTCATCAATATACAGTACGTATTGCGCGGTCTGTGTCCACTGTGAATCGACTGCAAGATAATTGTAATAAGTAATCCCGTAAAGGCTTACTGCGCCTATTCCAAAAAGGATGAGCGTGGTCAGGATTATCAAATGGAAATCGTAATTTTTAAGCTTCATGGCTGCACCAGCGAATGTATCCCCGGGACAATATAAGTAAGAAGATACGTGAATATCAAAGATGCAAAACAGATTATACCAAGATATGCAGTAGTTTTCCACATTTTGCCTTTGCTGACATAAATACGGGAGTGCAGGTATGCGCTATAAAGCACCCACATCATTATCGAACCGCTGATCTTTGGGTCCCACCACCATGCGCTGTCCTTCCATGCTTCAATAGCCCAGGGATATCCGATAAGCATACCTGTCGTGAGAAGAATGTAACCGATCTTTGCATAACGGTAAGCGATTTCATCATAGAGCCTGTCTTTTTTAAAGAGCATATAAACACATGCTGCAAAAGTGATGATGAGGGATGCGTATGCAATAAAAAGCATTGGCGGATGTGTCCACATATACGTTGAATTATAATAATAGGTTATGCGGCCATAGAGTGTTCCTGCCATCTCGAAAATTCTCATATCATTTGATGAGAACAATGCATACCATTGCGTTATTTCGCCATTCACTATCGGAAGGGGGTCTTTGAAAGGATTTGAGAAAAAATATACAACAACGGAAAAAATTGATAATATCACACTGAGAAAAGACATTATATCTTTCCTTTTCGTTACAGTCAAAGCAAATATTGATGCACACATTGCCCAGAAGTACAATTTTTCCGATTCTATCCAGAGAGGGATGGCGAACCTGCTGTTTTCAACAGGGATCATCTGCCTTAATGCAACAGGGTATTCGATCAAAACAGTATTGTAAATCTGGATGTGGAACCATGCAAGCATTACAAACCCGATTAAATAAAGCCCTGTTGAAATATACAGGCATTTTATAAGATAATCATAATACCTGTTATTTTTTTTAATTAAATAAAGAATTGAAAATATTCCCTGGAATAACGATATTATAAGAATATATGTGATCACCGGCTGCCCGATCGTTCCCAGGAATTCCCTTGCAGCAATGTATTCCTGGAAACCCATTACAGATCGATCTCCAGAACAGGTTTGCCATCAAAAGTCTCGGGAGCAAGCCAGTCGATTACTAAAAAGAGTTCACTTAAATTTTGCGCCGATATTTCTACATGGATAGAACCCAGGCTTTCCTTTCCTGCTGGAAAATTCAATTTACCGATATAAGCAACCTGTTTGTTCAACCGGAATTTTGTAGTGTCGCCCTCAATTCCATTCAAAAATATCTTACGCGCAGTATCAAGGATTCGTTCTTCTCTCAAACGCAAATGCAATGTTCTTAAGCTTTCAAGATCGCCCTCGCCGACCAACGCTGGTATTTCATTTTGAAGCTTGAGTTCAACAGGGAAAAAATTCGATATGGCCTTTTCAACTTTCTCCTGCATTTCTGTGGGATTGACAGGGGCTGAAATTTTTACTGATACGTTCATTTCTGATGCGTTCGTTACTGGTAAACTCATATTTTTCCCAGCAATAGTTCAATTTGTTTCTGGAATTTCTCAATAGTCTGAGTGTTATCGATAGTTATATCGGCTTTTTCTATAGCCTTATCCAGTCCCCACCCCTTTTCCCTTTCATCCCGCCTTTTTAGTTCTTCAGCGCTATTCATGTCGTCAGACCGGGCGCGCTTTCTTACCCTTTCAAACCGCATCTCAAAAGGCGTGTGGATAGCTATGAGCATAAAATCATTACCGAATTCTTTTTTAAAATATTCTATTTCGTTAATATTTCGCGTCCCATCCACCACGATGACAGGGGTCTTGATCCGGTGTATTTTCGGAACACATCGTTTTGCGATTACATCCATCCCCTTTTCCCGCCGGAGGGAAGTTCCAGTGCCCCCGATATTTTCATCAGTTGGAGGCAGACCCCGTTTGGCTGTTTCTTCCCTTACAACATCCCCCATATTGACAACAGGAATTCCAAACTTTTTTGCTATAGCCGCAGCTTCTGATTTTCCCGATGCGGGCATTCCGACAAATGCGATGAGCTTCATGGAAGCGATTAATTTAGCTGGAAGATAATAAATCTATGCACCTAAAATATATATGCTATTAGCCAGCAGTATAGCATATATGAATGACGCGGTAGCAAAGTCCCCCGTTGCAGGAGGGGCAATAAATAAAGATCCTGATAACGAAATAGCCCAATTGCGAGAAACCGTTCAAATAATGAAGGACCAGGTCAAAGATATGCATTCAAGGCTTCTTGAAGCAGCGGTCCTGAACAACAAATATATCCAGACTATTCAGGAATACCAGGCGCAGATAGAACAATTGAAAAAGCCGCCTCTTTTTATTTGCAGCGTCGTTGAGATCCTTGGTGATATGGCGCTATTAAGACAGCACGGCAGCAACCAGGAAATAGTTACAAAGATCCCTGATGATATGATATGTGATATTGAAGCGGGTGCCCGTGTTGCAGTTACTGGCAATCTTGCGATCGTCCAGGTATTATCAAAATCAGTAGACGTAAGAGCGCGGGTCATGGAACTGATTGAAAGCCCGAATATCGATTACGATATGATCGGTGGATTGAAAAAACAGATAAATGAAGTCATAGAAACTCTTGAGCTTCCTTTAACAAACCCTGAGTTATTTACTGATGTCGGGGTCGAACCGCCTCATGGCATTATGCTTTATGGCCCTCCAGGGAACGGCAAGACACTTGTTGCAAAAGCTGTGGCTCACAGGGCAAAGGCGACTTTTATCAGGATGAGCGGAAGCGAACTTGTCCAGAAATATATAGGTGAGGGTGCAAGGCTTGTAAGAGATGTTTTTGATATGGCCCGGGAAAAAGCGCCAAGTATTGTTTTTATCGATGAGATCGATTCAGTGGGAAGCAGAAGGACATACGATGGTACTACGGGTTCATCAGAAGTGAACAGGACGATGGTGCAGTTACTTTCTGAACTTGATGGATTTGATGCGCGCGGGGATGTTAAAATAGTAGCTGCTACGAACCGTATCGATCTTCTTGATCCTGCTCTTTTAAGACCTGGAAGGTTTGACAGGATCATAGAAATACCTTCGCCTGATGCAGAAGGAAGGGAAGAAATATTAAAGATCCATATCAGGAACATGAAACTGGAAAATGTGGATATTGATGAGCTTGTAGAGATGACGGACGGTTTGAGCGGCGCCGAATTAAAGGCTATCGTCACTGAGGCTGGCATGTTCGTAATAAGACGGAAAGGAAAAGCAGTCACCATGCAGGACTTCAGGGATGCCTACAATAAGCTGATTATCAAGGAATCAAAAGAAGAAGTTGCGGGAATGTTTGTGTGAATTATGCAGCATGAAATAATGTATAAACCGGCATATACCTTGCTTGAGGTAAAGCTGGAAGCAGGGGAACGTATAGAAGCTGAATCCGGTGCTATGGTATATATGTCGCTAGGGATCGAGATCACAACAAAAGCCAAAGGCAGCATGTTCGGGGCGCTTACCAGGGGTTTACTTGGAGGCGAATCATTCTTTACAAACACTTTCACTGCAAGATCAAAAGGTATCGTGGGACTTGCGCCTCCATATCAGGGAGATATCGCCCATCACAGGTTGAATGGTGAGACTCTTTTTGTCCAGAATGGCAGTTACATTGCCTCTTCACCTGAGGTGAGCCTTGATACCAAATGGGGTGGAGCAAAATCATTTTTCTCGCGTGAGGGTTTATTTCTCCTGAAGATGGCTGGAACTGGCGACGCTTTCATTTCCAGTTTCGGCGCAATACACGAAGTCAAACTGACCGGAGAACCTTTCACTATTGATACCGGCCATATGGTAGCTTTCACCGAAGGACTGGATTACACTGTAAAAAGAGTTGGCGGCCTCAAATCAACGATATTCAGCGGCGAAGGGCTTGTAGCTGAGTTTCGGGGAACAGGGAATCTTTATCTGCAAACAAGAAGCATGAACTCATTCATGGACTGGCTGATGCCGTTTCTGCCAAAAGGCGGGTAATATTTGGAAATCATTTTATATAACAAAAACTACAATTCAATTGATTAATATGGCTGAAGTTACTCTGAAAGAAATTCATAAAGATCTGGTATCAATTAAAAAAGATGTACATAAAATAAAGAAATATTTTGAAGAAGATGATCTTAATCTTTCAGATGAAATAAAAAAACAAATAGAAATTTCACGAAAAACACCAATTTCAAAAATGACTCCTTCTTTTACCCGAAGCTTCGCTATCTCGATGAACATTTTAATTTTTTCGGGAGAGCGCGGTTTTGTGCGGATGGCAGTCATAAGTAATCTGATAAAATTACTGCAAAGAAGTATAAGGATTTAGTATTTTCGGCCATTAAATCATTGACTGATTTCATGTGTTGATAATTTCAGTGTAGCTACAGTTTTTCCCTCCTCAATACCTCAATTTCCTCTTTTCCCGGTATCCTCAGCACAAAACACCCGTGACAGGGCTTCACATAAGGCATGATAATATCCTCATTATCAACAGCTATCGGTATCGGTGGAACCCCAATCAAATAATTATCAAATATCTTGTAACCCGCAGGCACATAATAAATTTCCTTGAAATTTTTCTTTATGTACCCGGCACATTCCTTAAAAGAGCTGTTCGGGAGCAATATCTCATAATTCATTTCCTCAACGCAGCCCATGACTTCACCCCGTCTATCTGTGCCCGAAGAGGCGTCGGATTATGAACCGCTTTTGCCGCAATGATTATTGAATCCCCGCTTGCCTCGATAAGGGATTCAATCTCTTTCCCGAAAATTACGGCGATCGTCTTTGCTTTTGAAATTGATTTTATCGTTGCCAGATATGAAATCCCGCTGTCGCTGTGTATAAAAACAAAACAAAGGTCAAAATCAATTGTCTTTTCAGCAAGAGCCCCGATGCACCTGTCAAGGTCCATTACTTTTTTAATATAATGTCTTTCAGGATCTGAATTAAGAAGAAGGCTTATAGCAGCTTTATTCCCTGCTGATGTGACTTCAAATCCTTCCTTATTCAATTTATTTGCTATGTACAATGCCGCTGCTGTCTGAACTGGCAGTTCAGGACATCCCATCATAAAAAGTGCTTTCATACGTTCCTCCCTTTTGATTTTTCATAATAGTCAATACGCTGTTTCAGGACACATCCGCCGCCTCTTACTCCCCCGATTGGGTTTTTCGGGACTCCCATGGAGTTCATGCAGCGTGCCATGACAGCAGCACCGCGGGCAAGACCATCATCCACGAACACTACATGTTCCCGGAGTTCCTTAAAAAATCCCAGCTTTTCAATGCTTTTTAATATCAGGTAAGGTTTGCAGCCTGTTATAGATGCCCTACCTGTAAGTCCAATAGAGGTCTTCTCTGATACAAGCTGATGTTCGATTGCCAGTTTCACGATACGCCCAACCATCTTTGCAGATACGAGGTCCAGAGTTGCAAACATTGTTTTTAAACCATGTTTTGCGTACAATTCAGAGCCAATACCTGTCAATTCAGGCAAAAGACTCCCGTTCTCCCCGACATCGCATCCTATAAGCATCACGCCAATTTCTTTTGCTGCTTTGGGATCAACAGGAACGCTCCCGTATCTATTCACATTTTCAGGTACGATTTCAATTTTGATCTTGGAATGTATCTCATCTGCATATTTCCTGATAACGCTGCCTTTTGAAAGCCATATCATACGTTCTTTAGTATCTTTGAAAAGATCAAGGGCAGCTCCGTATCTCTTATCCACAAGACCGGTTCCCTTAATAACAGCATCAGGAATCGCACCTGCAAACCCACAAAGATTGGCAATAGTCCTTGCATAAGGGATTTCGTCATTTGTAATTCGTCCTTTAAGGGTTGTCCCGAAATCCATTGAAAAAACAGGGTTCCTGAAATCCACACCCGACCATTTGGCGCCTTCTTTGATGCCTGCGGTTGCAAGCTCTCCTTCCATTTCATTTGCAACAATCTCAACGCCAGTTGAACCAACAGGAGGAAGAACACCTCCAACAGCTCCTGTAAATACGATCTTATCGATAAGCGTATTGTTTTTGAATTTTAGCGGGACATTATCGATAGACATGGCAGGCACCATTTTTTTTGGCGGGATTCCTGCAAGCAGGCATCCATCTGCAAGCGCTTTTATAAATTCCCCGACTTCATGTGGCGACGAAAAACCCGCGACCACACCTGTTGACCTCACAGCGAAATCAAGGTCTGTTGTGATATCAAGATTCACAGCTTCATGAGCCTCAATAAGCGTGTCCCGCACGAGTTCGGCAATTGATTCCCTGGTCAATGATACTCCGCTAAGGGTCGAACCAAAAATCCTTTCGTTGGGTTTCGGTTTCCTTACATCGCGAGTCATTTTAACGGTTTTGTTCAAAACGCGTGTATGCCCGTCTTTCATATTTGTAGCTGTCAGGATACATTTAGTAGTAGTATTCCCGACTTCTATAGATGCAACTATGAAAAAGGGAATAAATTCGCCTAATTTTATGTCCCCTTTAAGTTCGGACGGTTTGATGATCTGACTCTGGGCAATTCTTGGCTTTTTGCCAAAAAAGCAGCCAATTACAAATTTAACCGGATTTTCCATATTCACCTGTCTTTAATTTCCACTGGATGCGGCGCAGTATACCGCGAAGGGTCTGTACCTCGCGTGCTGTCAATTGCGCCCGTCCTAATATTCTGCTTAGCATAAGCTTTGTCTTTTCTTCTTTATGTTCTTTATATTCTATATCATCCAAGACTTCATCAATATGCTCGTATAGAAGTTCGATATCAAAATGATCCGCTAAAAATCTATCTCCCCCTTCTATATCGCTGAGTTCATACAGAACAACAGCAACAGCATGGGAAAGATTCATACTTGAATAAGCGTGGCTTGTGGGAATATTTACTATGATATCACATATTTCCAGTTCCTCATTTCGAAGCCCTGCATCTTCCCTTCCGAAAACAAGCGATACTATCCCATTATTCCCGGAAAGTTTTTCTTTCAACTGCCTGGGACTGTATGCAGGGATCCTGAAGTGTTTATTATCTGTTTTTCCTGGAAGTCCTGTCATTCCGATAATGATATTAGAACTTTTCAGGGCATCGTTTATGGAAAATTCTATTCTGGCATTCTCGATAATATCATAGGCATGAACCGACATAACGCGCGCTGGCATGTCAAGGTCGCATGGATTCAGAAGTACAAGTTCACTAAATCCAAAATTTTTCATGACGCGCGCAACAGAACCTACATTTCCACTGTAGATTGGTTCGACAAGTACTATTTGAAAGTTAAGCATGGGTATGTGCCTTAATCGTTTCTTCAGGTTTTTATGTTTTGCCTGATCACTGGAGTCCAGATAGAAAAAGATATAATATAGATATTCATTTATATAAGCATGGGAGAAAAGAAGCAGCTAAATGTGAGGATACCCTTAGAACTGCAAGAAAAAATAGAAGAAAGTGGCAGGCCTAAAGTGGATATTGTAATTGAGGCTCTTGAATTATATTTTGATAGCAAGAAACCGAAGGATGTAAGCACAGAGGAGATTCCGGTTGAAGTCCCAGATAGTGTCAATAAATTGGAACAGGTTGAAAGCGATGAAATGAATAGAATGAAAAAGGAAGTAGATTTCCTGAGAGCAAAAATAGATGATCTTCTCAAGCTGCTTCACCAGGAACAGGTCCTTCATATCCAGACACAAAGAATGCTTTCACCCCCACAAACTGAAAAGAAAAAGAAATGGTGGCAATTCTGGTGATCCTTACATTTCCTCGATTTTCTTGATACTCATCAGTGGATAATCTTTCTCTTCATCATAAAGCATTTCTGCATGAACAATTACATTCTTATAAAGCACCTGTAAACTTACATGAAGCATGCGTCCTTCCAGTTCACAATATCCGAATCCGGGGTTTTGTTTTTTCGTAACCATTTCATTGTCTATAGTAACGCTGATACTTCTTACGAAAGGCTGCACTCCTATGCTTTCTTCTATCATCCTTGAAAGACCATCAAGCATTTCCGTATTTATAGGGGTTCCAACGAACTGGTGATACAATGCACCGAGCTTTATCCCGGCTTCAAAAACAGCCCTGTCACGATTATTTATTTCTGTCATATAATTTCACACCTATCGGACTTAAAACGTAGATCATAATAAGGATAAACAGGAGCAATGAACCTTTTTTTACCAAGTCGGTTAATCCGAGATAAAATGCGGCAATATTGAATACAAGGACTATTACCAGGGGTGCGAGGGTAAGGGGATTTTTTATTTTGGGATAACTTATGGTGCTTACCATCAATAACGATAAAATAACAAGAAGTGCTAAAAAAGCATATTCAAAATACGGAACAATATCCTTTACCATGACAAATAGTGCTACTATGAACCCTCCTGCAGTTATGGGAATTCCTTCAAATCCATCCTTTTTTCCTGAGACATTGAACCTGGCAAGACGCAATGTGCCGCAAACCATGAAAAAAGCAGGAAAAACCAGCGCGAAATTTCCAAGGTTTGAAAGAACAGCATATGAAACAACCGCTGGCGCAACCCCGAACGAGATGACATCGGACAATGAGTCAAGATTCGCACCAAGAACACCGTTTCCTGAAAACCTTGCTACTGCACCATCAGCGCCGTCAGCTATTACCGCAAGAAGGATAAATACAAGCGCAACTTCTAACTCCCCTTTCAGGGTCATTATAATTGAAGCAAATCCCATCAGCGCATTGATAAGCGTTATGATATCGGCAGGTTTAATGAGTTTTAGGATATTTTGTCCCATAGATTTTTCCTTATTTTCTTCATCTCATGACTTTTGTTGAACTTTATCTTTTTTTCTGGCAATTATAGTCTCGGCAGCTTTTACTTTATCATTCAGGTTTACCGTAAAAACATATCCTTCCGGTATCGTGACATCCACACGGGAACCAAAACGTATCATTCCTATACGCTCTCCCCTTTTAATATTAGTTCCTTCGCTTATGTATGAAACTATCCTTCGCGTCAGGACACCTGCGATCTGTGTTAATTCAAGAGTCCCTGCTGCCGTATTAAAAACAACATGGTTCCTTTCATTTACATCAGAATCCTTGTTAAATGCCGGAATATAACCTCCTGGCTTATAATCGATATGAGTGACCATACCCGAAAGTGGTGCACGGTTCACATGGACATCATGGATATTCATAAAAATACAGACCGTCCTGTTCTGGATAGATATCACTTTTCCGTCAGCAGGCGACACTGCATCGTCTTCATCCCCGGGTGGTGTTCTCTGCGGGTCCCGAAAGAATATAATGAAAAAAATTGATAGGATAAACCCGATAACAAATAACAAAAATAAGATCAATGATAGCTCAAACGAGTCAGATACTTTATTAAAAGCGATCCATGAAGCGATAGTAAAAAGAAAAATTCCTGAAATCCATGGAAAAGAACCTTTAGCCATCATTCTTAAAAATTCCTCCCACAAGGTTCAGGACACCATCGATCATATCGATTATCTCCGGAAGGATTTTAAGGACAGCGTAAGCTATCAGGAATAATGCTATCAGTGAACCTATTTTTGCTATCACGGTATGTGCGATATAAAAACTCATATCCGGGTCGCCAAACCACATCATCCCGTAAGCATCAACTACAAAAACATTTCTTATAAGATTTAAACCATATATTACCGGAACAGAGATAATAAAAGCCGAGGCCAGCCTTTTTATCGGCGCATTGACACTTGCTATTATCCCAATAAATAATGCTATACTTTCAATAGCCGTACATGCAAGGATTATTTCCACTTTGTAGCCGTTCACTGCTATCAGGTTCCAATCAAGCCTTGTTATCGTTATTCCAAGGAACGATCCGATCCATACGGTCTGGTCAGCCACTGTCGTGATTATCCATGAATTCATTGAAGGGATCTCGGAGAAGAGAAAATAAGAAAGACCACTAATTGCAGCTGCTGTGGTCATCATTGAAATAGAGGTCAGGGTGTCTATCCCATTGATTTTCCCAAACAATCTCTTGTCTTTCTTTATCATGAGGTAACCTATGAAAATGCTAAAAACTGCTGCAAAGATCGTAAGGAATACATTGACATAATCTTCCAATTCATAATAATGCCGCCACTGGAGCATCCAGTGTATTGAAAAAAACAGCCAGCTTACTCCTGCAAGAGGAAGTTTGATCTTATTATGAACCGGGATAAGCGAAGCTATAACAAGCAATCCAAGTGCCAGCCAGATGATATATTCTATCATGTTCTCAACCTGTTCATACTGCCAGTTAATATATATTTCATTGAGATCATATCAATTTCCGGATCAATGAAAATATATATCTGGTTTTGTTTTTATCAATTTCTTTTGTCAGAATATCCTCTACAACCTTATTAAATCTCTCATTATCCCTGATTTCCCTTACAAATGCTTCCAGGATTGTATTGTTGGATAATAATCTTGAAATTTTTGCCATTGACAGGAAATCAAATTCACTTTTCCAGATATTTTCATATTCTGATAATGAATTATTTCCTGAAATGGCACGAGACAGGATTTCTGCAGCTATTTCTCCTGAGCGCCGCGCATAATATATTCCTTCCCCATCAAAAGGTGATACGAAGCCTGCAGCATCACCCGCAAGAAGTGTCCGGTTGGAAAATGTCCTCTTAACAGGCCCGTTTATCGGAATAAGCCCTCTTTCTCCGGGAATATCAGGATAGCCTTTATCTGAGGATGTTCCTGAAACGACATTATCCTTTTTTGGCACGATCCATGAATATCCGCCCGGAAAAAGATCCATTTCGAAAAAATCACCTGGTTCCCGGTATTTTACCTGCTGTGTACAATATGCATATTGCTTTGTTCCTCCGTAAAGCTGGCTCAGTTCCGATACTCCTGCAGCAATGATAACATAATCAGCAAGAACAATGTCCTTTTCTGTATGTACTTTTACACATGAGTCCTTTTCATTGATCGATAATACAAGATTTTTTTTCAATTCACTTCCATTATTTACCGCACGGGCAAGATTGAATGCATCAAAAGAATCGCGATTTATGGAATATTCAACAGTGTTCCTGTAAGAGATTTTCCCCTTTATCCCTTTGAAAGATAACTTGACTCCCTTTATTTCCCGCTCAACATAATTTTCATTTATTTCATACTTTCTTGCATATTGGGCAGTTAGTACGCCAGCACATATCTTTTTCTTATTACATGGGTCAATTATCAGCGTTTTATGGCCCGATGAGGATAGTTTTTCAGCCGCAATTGAGCCTGCCGGACCTGCACCTATTATAACCACATCATATTTCATGAACAAGCCTCGAATCAAGTCGTCCCGTTAAAATATATGCAAAGTCAAATGCAAAAAGAAGAAGTAATCCATTAAATCCGGTCAAATCCAAAATGAAAAGCAGGAACACCCCTATTTTCAGGAACAACCTGTATTTGAAAAAAATGTCCAGGCTTGGAATATGAATTTTCTCTCCCATTTCATCTAAGACTGCAAAGGCCATGATCATAAATACAAGTGGCGAGAGTCTTACGCTGTTTAAAAAGACTATTGCAAGTATTGCAGCAAGACCGAAATAATGGCCTGTGCTGTTTATTTTTCCTGATACAAGACATCCAAGGATTATGCCTCCAAAAATGAGGGATGCATCAATATCAACAATCATCAGGTATCCCATCAATGATCCATATATAATTCCAGGAGGTATGGCAAAAAGACGATTTAATCCCAGGTTTTTATCTGAAATGTCATCAGCAAGTTTTATCAACGAACCGATCAGGCATCCAAGGATCAAAAGTGTTATTGATTGCACGCACCAGATGCTAATTTCATTAAGTAAATAGGTTTCTATGAAAAGCTTAATTCATAATTAACTCATATATCCTGTGTTGATCTGAAGTTTATTAAGTCTTATTAAATGGGGTGATTTTTCTGCCGCAGAAGATCCGGAAAAGAGATGGAAGAATAGTAGATTTTGACAGAGCAAAGATAGCTAAAGCTATTTTTAAGGCATTTATAGCAACAAAAAGCCAGGATGATGAAAGAGCAGAAGACCTTGCAGGCCAGGTTGTGGAACTTCTTGATAAAAGAATCACTGGAATACCCGGTGTAGAAGATGTGCAAGACGCTGTCGAGGAAGTCTTAATTAAAAAGGGGTATACTGGCATCGCAAAAGCATACATATTATACAGGGAAAAGCGAGCCCAGATCAGGAAAGCCAAAGAATTCTTTGGTGTGCGGGATGAACTGAAAATGAGTGTAAATGCTGTGCATGTCCTTGAGCGGCGCTACCTGTTAAAAAATGATAAAGGGGAAGTTATAGAGACTCCTTTGCAGCTCTTTGAGCGAATTGCAAAGGCTGTGGCTCTTGACCCTGAATCGGAGGAAGAATTTCTTAACATACTTGTGAACCTTGAATTTCTTCCGAACACACCCACTCTTATGAACGCAGGCACTGACATAGGGCAACTTTCTGCGTGTTTTGTGATTCCGGTAGATGACTCACTGACGAGCATTTTTGATGCGGTGAAAAGTATGGCGCTGATCCAGCAATCAGGCGGAGGCACAGGATTTTCATTTTCGCGCATAAGACCAAAAGGAGATATTGTAAAATCCACACAAGGAGTGGCCTCAGGCCCTGTTTCATTCATGCGGGTATTTGATACCACAACTGACATAATCAAACAGGGAGGCAAAAGACGCGGCGCAAATATGGGAATACTGAGGGCAGATCATCCGGATATTATTGAATTTATCACTGCAAAAACAAAGGAAGGCTTCCTTACAAATTTCAATATATCAGTAGCTGTTGATGACAAATTCATGAATGCGGTCAGGGAGGATAGCGATTATGAATTAATCAATCCCCGAAACCGGAAAGTCATGAAGAAAGTTAAAGCGCGTGATATCTGGAACCTCATAATAACGATGGCATGGAGAACAGGGGATCCGGGAATTATATTCATAGATGAGATCAACAGGCACAATCCCACGCCCCACATAGGGGAGATTGAAAGTACGAACCCATGCGGTGAACTTCCTTTGCTGCCTTTTGAATCCTGCAACCTGGGTTCGATAAACCTTGCTAAAATTGTGAAAAATGGTTCTATAGATTGGGAAAAGCTGGAAAAAACCGTAAATATCGGGGTCAGGTTCCTTGATAACATAATTGATATCAATAAATATCCGCTTTTCCAGATCGAGGAAATCACAAAGGCGAACAGGAAAATCGGCCTTGGGGTAATGGGTTTTGCCGATATGCTGGTTCAACTGGGGATTTCTTATGACTCCGATGAAGCCTTGAAAACAGCAGAAGAAGTAATGGGTTTCATTGAGGAAAAATCACATATATCATCTGAAAAATTAGCGCAAGTTCGAGGCGCATTTCCAAATTTCCCGGGCAGTATATATGAAAAACCAATACGCAACTCTACAGTAACAACAGTCGCGCCCACAGGTACAATAAGCATTATAGGTGGATGTTCAAGCGGTATCGAGCCTCTGTTTGCTGTTTCTTTTGTCAGGAATGTACTTGAGGGCACAAAACTCATTGAAGTAAATCCTTATTTTGAAGCCGTAGCGAAAGAAAGGGGATTTTATAGTGAAGAATTGATGATGAAAATCGCAAAGACCGGCACACTTGCAGGAATAAAAGAGATACCTGATGAAGTGAAAAGGGTTTTTGTGACCGCTTTCGATATAGCCCCCCGGTGGCATGTGAAAATGCAGGCTGCATTCCAGAAATATAGTGATAATGCGGTCTCAAAAACCATAAATTTCCCGAATGATGTGGATATCAAGGAAGTTGAGACGGCGTTCATGCTCGCTTATGAATTAAAATGCAAGGGGATCACCGTATACAGGTATGGAAGTAAATCCAGGCAGGTTTTGTACCTGGGAGATTCTATGGATAAATATGTGTCTGTGGATTCTGAATATTCAGGAGGTTGCGCAGCACAGGTCTGCCCGGTGTGATTCAATCAATATGAACAAGGTGAATAGAGACTTTTATTATCGATCTGTACCTTTGCCATTTCTACAGCATGTTTTGTATACTCTGTCCTGCTTATTTTCCCATGTGTCAGCCATCCGATAATACCTTCTTCGTACCCGATATCCGGTTTGTCGGTTAAAGGAATAAATGCCTCTGAGATGGTAATTCCTTCATCTGCGACGCGCTGTGTGCATTCTGCAGGATATTCAAAAGCAGGTCCAAGACCAAGATATATCCGCGTGCCGTCAAAGATGGCACAGCAGCAGAAGTTCATATAACCGCTTATGGTTTCAGGCACGCGGGATATACCGTCCTCGATCCCTACCGAATACTCACAATCCCTGAAAACCGATCTTGCCCTCGTAATTGCGCCTTTGATAATCTCATCAAGGCTCGTGGGCTGCTCGCTGACCCCGGACTTGCATGTCACGCCTGTTACCTGATACGAATAGAAGACCTCATTGACTGCTTTTATTTTATTCTTGTTCAAAGACGCAACAATAATTATTTTTCCAGGCATAACTTTCCTTTTTTCTTGAAATATGGCCATCCGGTCTTACAAAGATGAACTCTTCCGATCGGATCTTCTCTTACCCAATCCATAAGATAGAAGAACTGCGCTTTATATTCGTCCACTGTTTCCTCAACAATGGGGGGCGGATCAGGAACACCAAGCCCTCGAAGATATTCAATAAACATCTCTTCTCCTTTTTGCTGGGCAATACCGTCAATTTTCCTGACCGTGAATTTATATTCCTCATTTTTTAACCATTGTGCTGTTTTATCATGAATACAGCCTGAGCATATCTCAATTTCCTCATCCTTGCTGACATTCAATTTTTTGATGCCTTCTTCGACAATATTTTTTGCTCCTGTAAGATATGTTTTCTTCTTGAACATTTCCAGGTTGAAATATTCTATTGGGATAATATCGTAATAGATCTCAGACGTCTCTTTCCTGACAACGATGATCCCCACACCTCCTATGGGTGTTCCCCATCCCTGGTCATCAATCTGGACCGTCATAATCTATTGATAGATATTTAAATATATGATTGTATCTGTAACCTGTAGAGTTCATATCCATATGAATCTTAAAATATCTATGATAATAATGATCGTCCTAATGAGTAAAGTTTAAATAACTTTAAGATTATATCCTGTGATGGTGATACTCATAATGCGAAAGGAGAAACATAACGTACATCCAAATATCGACTGGGACGCACTTGATAAAAGCTGGGCCGACCAATATGAAGATGATTATGGGTATCGTTTTTCAAACATGCATTTTAATAACATCAAAACATATATTCACACCTCATCTCAATTTGAGGAAGGCGCGGTAAGTTCAGTTTAGCATAACGATCATGAAATATTATCAGTTAACTTAATAATTCTCGTAATGTTTGTGAAATAGTATCCAGGTCAGTCCTTGTGATGGATGGATGAACAGGCAAAGAAATGACCTCTTCGGATGCTTTTTCCGAGACCGGAAGAGAATCGCTGTATCCCAGGTCTTTATAAAACGGTTGTTTATGAATGGGCAATGGGTAATATATTCCTGTTCCAATTCCCTTCTTGTTCAATAACGATACAATTTCATCCCTTGTAATTCCATTTCTTATTCTTACAGTAAATTGGTGAAATACATGTTTGCAGCGCCTATCAACATAGGGAAGGATTATTCCGTTAATATTATTCAATGATTTTGATAAATACTGTGCATTCCTTATCCTGAAATCATTGAACCCATCAACTTTCTTTAACTGGACTAAACCAATAGCTGCTGCAATATCTGTCATGCGAAGATTATATCCTAACATTTCATGGTAATATCGCTGTCTTGAACCGTGCGACCGTATCATTTTCGCTTTTTCTGCTACGGTTTTATTGTTCGTTGTAATTATCCCGCCTTCACCCGTGGTCATATTCTTTGTGGGATAAAAGCTAAAAGTACCTGTGCCAAACGAACCTGCTTTTTTCCCTTCAAAGGTTGCGCCGTGTGCCTGGCAGGCATCCTCTATAATTACGAGATTATTATCCTGTGCAATTTCCATTATGCTTTTCATATCTGCTGATTGCCCATACAGATGAACTGGAATAATGGCTTTTGTCCTGGGAGTTATTTTCTCTATGATCCTCTCAGGGTCAATATTAAAAGTGTCTTCTTTTATATCTGCAAAAATGGGTTTTGCGCCTGTAAATAAAACTGAATTTGATGTAGCTGCGAAAGTAAAAGGAGAGGTTATGACTTCGTCCCCATTTCCGATTCCGTGAGCCAATAGTGCAGCGTGCAGTGCAGCAGTCCCGGAATTCACTGCAACCGCATAGGAAGTCCCGACATAATCAGCAAAATTTGCTTCAAAGTCCTTAACTTTCTGGCCTTCTGCAATTACACCTGATCTCATTACCTCAACAACTGCATTTATTTCTTCCTCACCAATTATGGGCTTTGCTATGGGAATCATATATACCTAAATATTATTTAAGATTTTTAATTCTTCTGGTAGTTCTTTAAATCTGGCTGGAAAACCTATCGCCAATTTCCATGGAGGCACATCCTTTGTGACAAGCGCGCCTGCTGCGACCATTGCACCTGTGCCTATTTCAATGCCTGGTAAAATCGTAGAATTTGCACCAAGGGAAGCGCCTTTTCGAAGTATCGGACCTTTCAGGCCGGATTTAGTCCTTATTGGATATTTATCATTTGAAAGCACAGCGCAAGGTCCAATGAAAACATGGTCTTCAATAACAACATTCAGGGGAATATATACATTTCCCTGGATACTGACATTATTTCCAATAATTGTGCGTCCATCAAGAATAGTATTTGTACCAATGAGCACGTCGTTACCGATACGTGTTTCTTCACGTACCATGACATTGTGCCCTGTCCGGAAGTTATTCCCGATATCAACATCAGAATAAATTGTCGAATTTGACCTTATCACAGAATTATCCCCGATATGAGCGCCTTTGAAATCCATGTTCTTGATGTCTGACCCTGAAGATGCGGCAATTTTCAGGAGATTCGCTGTGGGGTGTCCAATAATGACACCATCGCCAATTATCGCGTTCTTTCCGATGGAACTTTTTCCGTATATTTTAACATTTTCAGATCTTATCATAGATTACTATCCAGGGATTATAATCCCGATAATGCAAAAAATCGCTGTGACTGCATACATGGCGTAAGTAGCCTGCTTTTCGTTCACCTTTTTATAGTATGGTAGTACCCATTTTAATGTCAGGTTATTAGGCACTTCAAGTGTGCCATCCTCTCTGACCTTCCCGAACTTGACCTGCGGATACTTCCTGGCACGCCAGTATACATACATCACAAAATTAATTGTATGAGGCAAGAGCATGATAAAACCGCTGACAATAAAGCCTTGCATGACTATCAGAACGCCAATTGCAGATCCGACTGTGAGTGAGCCCACATTTCCCCAGAATATCCGTGATGGGTACCGTTCAAACAGAAAGAACCCGAATGTTGCACCTGTCAGTGCGATTATTGAAAAAATTGAAACTATATTATCAAATTGCCCATTTATAATGGATTTTGTTATCAGGGAAACAAGAATGATGACTGAAAGTCCAGATGACATACCATTGAACCCTGAGTGCATATTCACAAGGTTTGCTGTCACAAGGACAAAAGTTGGGACTATCAGCTGGCTATAGAAGATCCCGAACTCCACATTTCCAATAAATGGGACTACAATAAGGGAATGTGTCGCATAATGCATCAAAGGATATGAACAATAATACATAAGAACAAGTTTGGCGGGTCTTCCAATATCGATCATGTCATCGAGGATACCAAACAGGCCAAATAGAAGTATTACATTTAATAATACATAATTTACAGCATCAAAATTATAGAAAATTGAATTGATGGACATCGAGAAAAGGACAGCAAGCATAATTGCAATTCCGCCGCCTGTCGGAACCATCCGGTTGTTCTTCTTATAGTAGTCCTTTACGACCAGGCCTCTTTTAGTTAGTTTTCGTATGAGATAGGGTGTGGTAATTAATATGATGAAGAAAGGAAACAGGAATACCAGACTTATTTCAAGAATATGATAGAAATTCATACGATCCAGAGGTTTAATAGAGCAAGAAATATTTAGTCTTTGTGTGAAATGAAATATATTTATCTGACGTATTAATTGGAGTAAATTATTCTTCTTTGTCCTTCCTGTGCTGGAATAAGAATACGAGGCCGATAATTGCTGCTACCGGCAGGGCTACAGCAGGGAATTCGGGGGTGGGTGTTATTTGGACTCTTATTACTGAATCTGCATCATAAGGATCCGGATTACCAACCCAAAAAACCTTATATTTTAATAGGTAGTCATCATTTGATTCTAATTTATTATTATAAGTTACAATAAAAGTTGCTGGACTTGCCCAGCCCGACGCATTTGAATTTTGTATCTCTGATCCATTATGTGTAATCCCATCAGGATCCCGGATTGAGATTGTAAATTTATCTGCCGGATTAAACCCCACTCCATCGATTGTAAATTTTAAAATAGCAGGCCCGTCAGAAGTTACATTTATCGTTTGGCTTTTGCCTTCATTTACATTTAATGAAATCGGATTGGGATTTGCATCTATTCCAGCAGCTAGTGCAACCCCTGTCATCGCTATCATCGACCCGATTAACATTATAATCGTTATAAATTTATTTATCATATTATTTTAATCACTCTTATATATACGCTGATATATACACTAATATTCCAACTCATAAGCCACCATAGCCATTGAGTAATTAATTGATTATACTATTCTATTCAATATATATGTATCTCCTTTAATAGATTAAATAAATGAAGATTATAATTATTATAATAATTTACTTGGATATTTTTCACTCGTTTAATAATATATCATACTTCCCAATACCAAGGTTAATTAATAATAAAATTAAATGAAATAGCGATAATGGAAAAAAAATCTCTTAAAAATACGAATATTCAATTTAAAGTTTTTCTGATACTGTCTGTTCTGTATGCAGTCTTAATTTTTTATCTTTCCTCCATATCAAGTTTTGGGGACGCAGGATCGGGTTCAGGTTTTTTGGATATTGAGTTTATAAGAAACATATTTCATTATCTTTCAAGCTCTGATTTGAATTTTCTGCTCTCTCCATTTTATATATTCTATAAGCAGCCGGATAAGCTGGTGCATTTAATTCTTTATGCAGGATTTGGAATTTTGTTATATTATACTTTAAAGAACTCTCCAAACTCAACATTACATAACCATGCCCTGTTGTTTGCGATAATTATTGGAACGGTATATGGCGCAAGTGACGAATTCCACCAATCATTCGTCCCTGGCAGAACTGCAAGTTTTTGGGATTTAGCTGCAGATAGCACAGGAGTGATCATGGCGCAAGCAGTAATCTTTATAAAAGAGAAATTATGTATAAGAGACAGGAATTTTTCTTTATCAACTAAATAAGGTACACTTAAATGAAAAAGATCAGGATATTTGAATACCTTATTAATCGATTAATTAATAATCTGGATTTAATTTTTATCCCGATACTTGTTATTTTAGCGATAATCTTCGTCCTGATACCCCCTTTTAACCAGGGATTCCTGAGAATTATCTTTGCATTGCCCTTGCTACTCTTCCTGCCCGGATACATGCTTATTGCAGCAATGTTCCCAAAACGCAGGGAATTGAGTTCAATTGAAAGATTCACATTTAGCATCGGCTTTAGCATAGCGATAACTGTTTTTGACGGATTTGGCCTTGACTATACCCCATGGGGTTTTAGATCCGATTCGATAACAATAAGTTTATCATTAATTATTGGGATTCTCTTTTTATTAACATTTACCCAGAGATGGAGATATGGGAAAGAAAGTTACAGTTTCACTCTTTCAGACATAAGATCTTTTTATTATACTCTCAAAAATAAAGAGCCAGAAACCGGGCAAGATCATGCCCTTGAAAAGATGCTGATCAAAACAATGATTATATCCATACTTATTGTCAGTACAATGTTGATCTATGCAAAAGTAACTACAGAACCTGAAAAATTTACATCTCTTTATATCCTTGGCGCCGATGGAAAAGCCGAGAACTATTTGACTGAAGTCAGCATTGGTGAACCTTATACAATATTGGTAGGAGTAGAAAATTATGAGTACGCGCCTGTAAATTATACGCTCAGGGTGAATTTCGGAGGAAAAATTCTGGGAGAATATCCTATTATTCTGGATCATGACAGTAAATGGCTAAACAATGTAACAGTTATACCTGAATTGACATCTTCTATCGCGGACGGGAATAAAACAAAATTAGAATTCGAGCTTTTTAAAGACAATAAATCTTACAGGTCAGTCCATCTTTTGGTAAATACCAACATGGATTCAGTTAAATTCTCAGAACTGCCCAACCTCATAAACGGTGATATGGAATCAAATGAAGGCTGGTTGTTTTTTGGAAGCAGTCCTGATATTAAAGGAAGCTATATAAATGAACCAATCTCATCCAGGGTTTATGAAATAAACTATAGCTCAAGAAGTCCTGGTTCCTCTGGAATTATATATCAGAATTTAACGACCCAGGGGGATGTTCTGGCAACGCTTTCCTTTGATGTCATGGATTCGGAGTATTCAAATACATCATCCATTGCCTTCAAGCAGGCATTACTTGACGGAAAGGTCATATGGGAAACAAGGATAGGAAATAATAATAACAGCTGGGAGCACATCGAAGTACCGGTGCTGTTGTCGGGGGAGAATACTCTTGCATTTCGGGTATATAGTAATTCAACCGATGATCTCACAAGAACTGTCCAGTGGGATAATATAAAACTGAAACTTTTTAAAAACGGATTGCCTCAATTAGGAGATACTCTGGAAAAAAATGGTCTGGCAGTTAAACTATCTGGTTTTTCGACTGTGGATAACTTATCTTCATTAGATTTTGTAATTGAAAACCTTGGAAAAATAGAGAAAAATGTGAGTTTAAAACCAGCTCCTGTTATAATCGATGATCTTGGCAATCAATATGAGGGAGTAAAATTAGAAATGATCGATAAGTTAAAACTGTCACCTGTCTATCCCGGAGTCTTAAGGGAAGGCAGGATAAGTTTCAAGCCGATCAATAATAGTACAAAAGATCTCAGGTTGATTCTATATTTAAGTGGGGAAAAGTACGAGTTCGGCTACCATGTCGAACCAAAAATATCAGACGAATATGGAAACATATCGGTTACAAATGCTACTATGGGGGATATAATATCTCAAAATGGATTTGAAGTCATGTTAAAAGGGTTTCAAAACACACCGAGTGTGTCTTCCCAGGTTATTATTGCTGTCAAGAATATAGAAATTGAAGCGAAACAATTTAAATTAAATCCATCTGCAATACTTATCGATGATCTTGGCAACCAATACGGGATGGTTACAATCCAGAGAAGCGGCCAGATAAGACAGACCGATATTTATCCGGGGGTCATAAGAAGAGGTATGATATTTTTCAAGCCAATAAATCCTGATGCAAAATATCTCAGGTTGATTCTATATTTAAATGGGAATAAATACGAATTTAGATTCAAAGCTGAAGCAAAAATATTAGAAGAAAAGGGTTTTACCAACAATATTTCGGATAAAATAAATGCTAGTTTGGGAGATACGATCACTCAAGATGGATTTGCTTTAATGTTAAAGGGATTTCAAAATACCCCTGGTTGGAATTCCCTGATTAATATTGCTGTCAAAAATATGGAAAATGAAGAAAAGCAATTTATACTCAAACCAGCTCCAATAATCATTGATGATATTGGCAACCAATATGAAGGTGTTAATATCCAGAGGAGTACCCAGATAAAATTAACTCCTATATATCCGGGAGTTGTAAGGAGAGGTTCGATTTTTTTTGAGGAAATAAATCCTGATGCAAAGTATCTCCGGATGATCCTGTATTTGAACGGGAAGAAGTATGAATTTGGTTTAAATGCTGAATCAAAAATATTAGAAGATAAGGATCTTTATGGTAACATATCAGCTGATACTCCAATTAATGCTACGATGGGAGAAACATTCACCCGGGGAGAATTTGAGATAAAGCTAAAAAGCTTTCAAAACACCCCTGGCTGGAATTCCCAGGTTTCTATTGAAGTCAGGAATATTGGTACTGAAGATAAACAATTTAAATATAATTTGACTCCAGTACTCATTGATGATCTTGGCAATCAATATGAGATGATGGACCTCAAAAGGAGCAATGAGATAGAACAAACTACCATAGCTCCACTTGCCAGGATAGAAGGGACCATTTTTTTTGAGCCTGTAAGGGAAGATGCAAAATTTGTCCAATTTATTTTGCACATTTCTTCTGAAAAATATATATTTGGTTTTGAACCAAAGAATACCTTTACTTAATCCGGTTCAAAGACGTCATTATACCAAAACTAATTATAATGAAAATAAACCACCCGATGTATACATGGACAAACATCATTTTTTCTATACCATAATAATAGCCAACAATATATAATATGGAAACCCTTATCAAATTGGAAAAATAAGCAATAATTACTGCTACAAATATCAATAAATATATCCTTTTCTTATCAGTCAGTTTTTCCATTTTAACATATCCCACAATAATACCTAATAGCAGCAGCATTGAATAGATGCCTGAGCATGGTCCGCCAATTACAACGGTTGAATCGTTAAGACCATTAAAATGAACGGTCTCAGTAGCAATTATATGTATATCCATATTCGCCACGGTATTCACAATATAAAGAGATGGGATCAGCACAAAATAGTGATCAAAATCATGAATGAAATTATTATGCAGCGATGGCAATATTGAATAGAAAAAAAGGAATAATACAATGAAGGTTCCTGACATATATATACCGAATTCGCCCATGCGCTTGAACTTGTTTGTACCATAAGCGATAAAAGAAATGCCCATGAAAAAAGCCATAGAGTCAAGAGTACCAAGCTGGTTCAATGCCTTCAAATTATATACAATATCGGCAAGCACTATGAATATTCCAAGCACAACATAGAATTTTGAACTTTTTGTGATATATGTTCCCTGGAGCTTTATCTGAGTTGTAAGCCCCAGGGCTATGAGGAACATTACAATTCCTATGATGGCAGACCCTTCACCAAATTGAATTGTTGCACCAGTAAAAAAAGCCAGTATTAGCAAGACTATCAGGATATTGTTTTTTTGACTATCGAGAATATATTTATGAGCCATATTAATAAAATTTGGGATAAAACATAATATAAGGATAAACTATATATAATTTATGCATTAATAATGTGAATTCTAATGTCTATATTCAATAAAATTTTATTTTTCATAATTCTAATAATTATTCCATCCGTTTCTGGAATATTATATGGGCTGGTTGGCCTTTTAGTTGCTCTTTTTATCTCATTGTGGATCTGCTTCTTGCTAATAATAATTAATGCAGATAAATTCGTATTGGGTCTTTACAAAGCGCGTCCTGCCCTTCCCGGAGAACTGTCTGAAATTCAGAAAAAGATACTGATGCTTTCCGAAAGAAATGGTGTGTCTGCACCATCCGTTTATATTACTGATATCGAGCTTCCAGGCAGCTTTATCATTGGCAGGAATATGCATAAGACATTCATTGTTATTCCAAAAAGGTTATCCACCCTATTAAAAAGCGATGAAGTCGAAGCAGTACTTGCACATAATATTGTGCAAGTAGATAATACGATACGAAAGAGAACTATTGTTGCCCTGATCGCTGGAGCTATGACTATGTCTGCTTATGCAATTCGCTGGGGTGCGGTATTTACAGGATTTGGGGATTTTAATGATCCTGCACCAAAGTTATTTGGATTATTTATGATGGGACTTGTGGCGCCTCCTGCTGCTGCGCTTATTCAATCTTTACCAGAAGATCATTATGATGCAAAGGCCGTAAGTCTCATGGGGGATTCGGCCGCACTCATTTCGGCAATTTCGCATCTTGAGTCCAATAATGTCACAGGCTATCCATCTCTTGGATTCATTTGCCTTATTGATCCGCAAAAGGAGAATTTCTTTGAGAATCTCTTTGATGTTCATCCCTTAAGAGATACCCGTATTAAAAACCTGACGGCTAAAGGAGAAATAAATGATTGAACTGCATTTTGACTTAAAATTTCTTATGAAACCATGGAAGAAGGCACTTGCTTTCAGTTTTATATATTATTTAGTGGTATATTTTCTATTGATCGTCATTGTCACTGTCCTCAATAAAAATATTAATCTTAAACTTGTGTCTATGATATCTATAACTTATCTGGCAGCTCTGACGTTGGGCTTTCGCCATATGTATAAACTATTCAAATCCAAATATTCATCAGAGTTAGAAGCTACATCATAATATTTATCATAATCAGCATGTTAATCGGCAGATAAATACATTACCTGGGTTGTAGTAAGGCTGCATAACAGGGAAATGTATGAAATGCGACCATAAGGACTGTGGAAATATTGAAAAAGTGTGGCTCCCGTATACTATACGAGATATTCCTGTGGTTTTAAAGTCCCACCCCTATTGCATCCATTGTGGAATGGTAAAAAATATAGGGTCAGACAGGGCCGTGGGAGTAGGGTATTTTATTAATGCATTATCCCAAATGGAAAAACACCTCAAGCTCCCGGGCTCAAGTATCCGGATGCGTCTTGTGGCTAAAGAACTTGAAAATATCGAGGATTTCGAAGATAACTATTCGATGAGTAAATACGCCCAGGAAAAAATATTTATCAAGATAATTAAAAAATATTATAATACTCCGGAAAGGATTATCCAGCAATATCTATAGTACCGTATCTGAATTGAACCAATGATAAGAGGATCGGTTGACACAGCAGAGCTTTTTGTTAGTGAATGATGATTATAAGTATACTCATCAATTTTATAATTTTTCAACTGAGATACATATATGAACAAGAAAAAGAATAGTAGTGTAGATATGGTGTGTAGTAAATATGATTCATAAAAACATTGGACTAATATTGTTATCAATTTCATTGTTTGTGTTAGCAGGTATATTTGTAATAGAAGCATTTGTTCCTGTATCCGATGTAACTTTAGAAAACAATTCTTTTGAAAAACTGAATATTGAAAATACTTCATCACCTATGATAACCCCTGCAGAAATCCAGAACTCTTCAGGGCCAAATACGATACAATTAAACTTTTCCGGAAAGATTCTGACTTGTACTAATCTTACCGATGAGGAACAGACTATTGATATCAGGTTAACTAATCTTGAGGCTAAAAATAAATCCATTTCCATTTTTCCCATAAATATTACCTTGGATTTGTTGCCTGAACAGATACTGAGGAAAGATCTCCTTATTTTGTCTGGAACTTCTATATTAAAATTAGTTTCAGGTGATGGAGAAGAAAGACAAATAGAAGTACCTCCCTGTGGCAGTCGTGTCAATTCTGGAAGTAGCGCCGGATTTCAGCAAACAATAAGCTCAACATCAACCCCAACAACTCCAAAAGCTGACGAAATTCCTGAATATCCAACAATAGCGCTGCCAATTATGACTATAATAGCATTGTTGTTCATACTGAAGAAAACAAAATAATTGGAAAAAAACGTATGCTTAAAGAACTTTTAATAACAATGAGGCCACACCAGTGGTATAAAAATCTGGTTCTATTTGTTAGTATAATTTTTTCGCTCAATATTCAAAATCTGCAAATGTGGTCAATAGCGACTTCAGCTTTTTTCATATTCTGTCTCATATCTGGGGGAGAATATATAATCAATGATATTATAGATCGTGAAAAGGATAGGAATCATCCTAAAAAGCAGAAAAGACCTATCGCTTCCGGAATTTTAAAATTGAATCATGCGTTGCTATTTGCGATTATATTAATTATCGGAGGTTTGATTGCCTCATATTTTATTAATATACAATTTATGATACTATCAATATCATATATCCTTCTGATTTTGTTATATTCTTTGATACTCAAACATATCATCATTGTGGATATGCTGGTCATTTCTATTGGTTTTGTTATCAGGGCAATCGCAGGTGGAGTAGCGATCAATGTTTTCATTTCGCCATGGCTTATTGTATGCACATTTTTGGTGGCATTGTTTTTAGCAATTGCAAAAAGACGGCATGAAGTGGTCTTACTTGGCGATGAGGGAAAAAACCACCGAAAGATTCTTTCTGATTATTCAACAATGGTTCTTGATCAAATGATGAGCATAGCAACTGCTGCATTAATAATATCTTATTCAATGTATACTTTCCTTTCAAACAACTATTATATGATGCTTACTATTCCTTTTGCAATTTATGGCATTTTTAGATATCTTCTACTGGTTCATTTAAGTAATTTCGGGGGAGAAGCTGAAATGTTATTCAAGGACAGAGGTATGCAGATATGTATTGCTTTGTGGGGAATGACAGCCATTGGAGTACTTTATATAGGAAAATTGGGTTTTTAATAAGTGGAGGGGGAAATTGATAAATTATATTAAGTCTAAGTGGCAGTCTTTCGCATTTTGCTTAATAGGTTTGTATTTTATTTTACTTGCTTTTCTTCTTACTCCATATTTTGTTGAAAATTATATTCTAATTGGAATAGAATTAAAAAATTCATTCATCCAGATTTTACAATCCCTGAGGGTTGCAATCTTTATCCTTGGGGTTTTTATCATCCTCTTCGGAATTATACTGGCAAAGTGGCCAGAATTTTTTTCGCGAATAGTATGCTCAAGTAAAAACGGAATTTTCAATTATATTAATCTATTCATAATAGCATCTTCTTTTATTATTGTTATTATATCTATGCATATCATTGTAAAGACGGCTCATAGATACGTTAATTTTAGCAGCACACAATTCTGGCCGATCAGCAATTTCATACCTCAAATACCAAATTGGGAGCATTTGATTGCGGCATTAGCTATTTTTTTGATATTCTATTTTTTTCTCAAATACCTGTCAAAAACCCAATTCAGACTTGAATTTATCGTGATATTCGGTATCCTTTTAGTCCTGGGTACTAACTTGCTTCAAGTACAGGGCTTTGAAGGAAAGACCCTTATCCAGAGTAAGGGTTGGGAGACAGGATTAGTTGTTCCCATCACGGGCAGTTCCATTATTGGTAACCAATACTATGATGATGCAATAAAAATCACTGATCCGGTTTATTTTCTAAATAATTTTGAAAGGATGCAACCATTCCTTCTTGTGCATTCCAGAACGCATCCCCCGGGGGGAATTCTAATAATATATCTGTTATTAAAAATTCTTGGAAACCCGGCTCTGATATCAATCGCTATCGGCATAGTCTCTGTATCCCTTTCCACATTTTTCTTATATAAAATATTATCGATCGAATTTAAAGAAGATCTATCCGGATATGTGACCTTTCTGTTCATTCTAATTCCAAGTATTCAGGTATTCTATGTGGCTACGATCGATGCCTTAATATGTACTTTTTTACTTGGATCATTATATTTCTATTTAAAGCGAAGATCGTTTTTCAATATCATTGGTTCCTTATTTTTTCTTTTCTTAGCCTCATTTTTAACATTTACGTTTGTCTTTATTCTTCCCATCATGATTGGATATGAGTTGCTTATAAGAAAGGACTTTTTAAGATCAGGATATATAATTATGGGCATGGGAATTATCTATGTTTTGATCAGCACATTTTTCAGTTATAATTATGTTAATTCATTTATGATAGCATCAGTATTAGAAAATCGATTCGGTTTCCTGCTTATTTCAAACCCTATTTCCTATTTATTCACCCGGATAGAAGGGATCTTTGAAATCATCCTATTTTTTGGACCTTTCTTAAGCCTGTTAATGGTGCTGGGTCTTCGTACACAGGAAAGAATTAGATCAAATCTCCTGACAATTACCTGGCTTGCCATATTCTCGCTTTTGGCAATGCTTTCTGCCGGGGCATTTCGAACAGCTGAGACAGCTCGAGCCGCTTTGTTCATATATCCGTTTTTAATATTCCCTGTTGCTTCCTATTTACAAAGATCTAACATTTCTTTAAAAGAGAGAAACATATTAATGTATCTGGTATTTGTTCAAACAATATTGATGCAAACATTTGGATTTTATTATTCGTGATTATTTATGAAATACGACATGCATATCCATTCTAAATATTCCTCAGATGGTATTATGGATGTAAAGGAAATCGTGAAGATTGCAATAAAAAGGGGATTGGATGGAATAGCAATAACGGATCACAATACGATAAAAGGGGGTATAGAAGCAAAAAAATATGAAATAGATAGTCTAAAAGTAATAATAGGTTCAGAGATCATGACAGAAAAAGGTGAAGTAATAGGACTTTTTCTTTCAGAAGAAATCAGGTCCGGAATGTTTCAGGATGTTATCAATGATATCAGGGATCAAAATGGTATCATCATAATACCTCACCCATTTGATGAAATGCGTCATTCTTCGTTTCAACCCGCAGAAGAAGATATTAAATTCATTGACTGTATAGAAGGATTTAATTCAAGGTGCTTATTTCAAAAGTATAATAAAAATGCTAAGGAATTCGCAAAAAGACACAATATGGCGATAACTGCAGGAAGCGATGCTCATTTTATAAATGAAATCGCAAATGCGGGAGTAATTACAGAAATAGAGGATATCAGAGAAGCCTTTCTGAAAAAAGAGATTGAAATTTTCGGAAAAAGATCATCATTTATAAATCATGGATTAACTAAGGGATTAAAATTATGGCGAAAAACAAATTCCTCTATATAATCATCCTTTTTGCAGTTGCTGTATATATATTAATGGGAATATACGCAGATTTCGGAAGCCTTGTATCGATAATGGATAAATTCCGCTGGGATTTTTTCATATTATTGCTTGTTTTTACAACCATTAGTTATGCTATCCGATTTATTAAATGGGATTTATTCTTGAAAAGTGTTGATATCCGGTTAAACATCCGGGATAACCTGTTTGTTTTTTTGAGTGGTTTTTCCATGGTAATGACACCTGGAAAAGTGGGTGAGGTCTGGAAAGGGTGGCTAATAAAGGATATTAATGGAGAAAAATTAAATAAAACCGTACCAGTGGTAATTATGGACCGGATAACAGATGTCATGGGTTTAATTTTTCTTTCTATGCTGGGTATTATATATTATATGGACGGGGTATACATCATTATATTGTTGCTTTTATTATTTTCAGGATTTCTTATTGCAGTTCGGTCTAAAACTATTTCCGGGAAGATTATCATGCTTCTGGAAAAAAGAATGGGAAAATATGCTGAGAATATTAAGACGATGCATGCGACATTTGAGAGATTAATGAAACCCAGGGGCCTTTTTGCAATGTCGTTGTTGAGTACATTTGCATGGTTTTTTGAGTGTCTTGTGATGTATTTTGCTATTCTTGGATTCGGGAAATCCATAAGCATAACATTATCAACATTCATTTTCAGCTTCGCATCCCTGGCTGGAGCAGTGAGCATGGTTCCAGGGGGGCTGGGTATTGCTGAGGGGACTATCTCAGGCATGCTGCAATATTTTGGCACAGAACCCGCGGTATCTGTAGCAATAACGATCATTGTTAGATCTGTAACGCTGTGGTATGGAACGATCATAGGGTTATCAGTTTATTTTATGTTCAATAAAAAAATCAAGAGATCAGGAAACCGGGAAATAATTAAAGCAAATGATATAAGGTGAAAAATGTCAAAAGTCGCAGTATTAACAACATCCCCAAAAAGTGTAATTGAAGATTATAATGATCTTATGCATCTGGCAGAATACGAAAAAATCCTGCCAAAAGAGAATAAGACCGTAGTCAAGCTCAATCTTTCATGGAGTTTGTTCTATCCGGCATGCTCTACACAACCGTGGCAGCTTGATGGAATATTAAAAACAATGAAACAGGATGGGTATAACGATATTCTCTCGGTAGAGAATCAAACCGTTGTCACTCATCCATGGAAGGGCGCTTATGGTAACAAATGGCTTCCTGCCCTTAAAAAACACGGAATTGATTTTAAGCCTCTTACGGACGTTGAGTGGGTGCCATTCAAACCAGCTTCTGATATGCTGGCGATGCATGATATTTTCGAAGAGATCTTAATTCCAAAGATCTTTAAAGGAAGCAATATTCTCCATCTTCCAACGGTAAAGACTCACGGGCATACTACAACAACAGGTGCAATGAAAAACGCATTTGGGGGATTGATCCCAAAATACAGGCATCATGCACATCTTAAGATCCATGAGATCCTTGTAGACCTGTTGGCTATACAAAAGGAAGTCCATAAAGGAATGTTTGCAGTCATGGACGGCTGTGTATGCGGAAATGGAGCAGGTCCCAGGACCATGGAGCCATATATTGGAAATACCATATTAGCAAGCAATGACCAGGTCGCAATAGATGCAGTGGCTTCAAAAATCATGGGATTTGATCCCCTTAAAATCGATTATATCAAACTTGCGCATGAAAGGGGGCTGGGGATGGGAGATGTTGACCAGATCGAGATAGTCGGAATGGACAGGAAAGATTTTGAAAAACAAAATTTTGGTTTCGAGGTTAAGAAAAGTCCGATCATCAAATGGGACCAGATCTTAAGAAAGAAAACGGCGAAACTCAAATCTTTACATAATCTTTTGTTTTATTCACCGATATTTAAAGCTTTTATTTTTGCATCGGAATTTTACCATGATTCTCTCTGGTATCCGACAAAAGGTAAATCGAATATTGAGCAATTCATGAAAACTGAATGGGGAGAACTTTTCAATAAATATCCTTATGGGGATCTTCCGGAATATACAGAGGTGAAGGATTGGAATCCTTATTAATTATGACAACTTCTCGATTATAAGATGATAAAATGTATTTCCTCATGACCAATGATGTTGAGAGTTTCTCGATCCCGTTAAACAAACTAGATTATAATACTGCCAGGGAGGTATATAAAGTCGGGCTTCCCCGCTTGCTGGATGTCTATGCAAAACACGACATAAAATGTACTTTTTACTTCACAGGGGAAATAATAGAGTCCGTTCCGGAAACTCTGGAATTAGTTTTAGATTATGGACATGATATAGGGTGTCATGGTTTTTCCCATTCGCATAATAGAACTTTTGACTCAATGAATCTATATGAACAAATAGCAGAATTGAAAAAAGCAAAACATACCATAGAAAAAATAGCGGGTAGAATCTACGACTTCAGGGCTCCAGCTCTGCGCATAAACGAATTTACGATACGAGCCCTTGAACAAACAGGATTTAATACAGATAGTTCTGTAGCTTCCCAGAGATTTGATGGCCCTTTTACATTTGGTTCAAAGAGGAAACTCAAATGGCTAGTTGCTCCAAGAAATCCTTATTATCCTTCTTATGATTCGGTTATGAAGAAAGGAGCTTCAAATATTCTTGAAATTCCAATCTCTGCATATTTTTTTTCATATATTGGAACAACAATGCGAATAAGTCCTTTGATAGTAAAAATTCTTGAAAAGTTTTTGTTTGCAGAATCTCAGAGAACAGAAAAACCTATCGTATTTTTATTTCATCCAAATGAGTGTCTCGATGCAAAAACTGGAGCTGCCTTTGCAAGAAGAGCGAATAACGTAGTCGAATACATATTTGCAGATGTAATAAGGAACCGTTTAAAAGTCAAAAACCTTGGTACTGGAGCTGTCAGGCTTATTAGTGAAGTCATTAAGCGTTCAAAGAAAGCAGGGGCTGAGTTTGTCACAATGCAAGATTATAGGAAATTGATGGAGTGATGATATGGAAATCTGTGAACTTAAAAGTATAGACGAAAAAAAATGGGACGAATATGTATTTAACCATCCTCAGTCTACGTTTTACCATCAACTTGGATGGAAGCGCGTGATTGAGAAGAGTTATGGACATAAATCTTATTATTTTCTGGCAAAAGAAGACGATGAAATAATTGGGGTGCTGCCGATGTTTTTATTCAAAAATTTGGTTTTTGGCAGAAAACTTATATCAGTGCCGTTTGCTCCTTATGGTGGTGCAGTTGGAAATGTTGCTGCTGTTAGAGCGTTAATAGACCACGCTTTTAAACTCGCCAAAGAACTTGATGTTGAATATTTAGAATTAAGAAGCAAAGGAAATTCATCGAATTTATTAACCACTTCATTGTATACAACATCAATTTTAAAATTGGATCCTAACCCAGATGTTGTGTGGAAGGAAAGGCTCACCAGAAATAAAAGGAAGAATATAGTTAAATCCCAAAAAAGAAATTTAAATATACAATTCAGTAATGAAATCGAAGAATTCTATAAGATATTTGCGATAAACATGCGAGATTTAGGTAGTCCTATGCACAGTAAAATATTTTTTACAAATATTCTGCATGAGTTTCCAGACTCCTCTAAGACTCAAATAGTAAGTCTAGATAAAAAACCGCTATATGCTGCATTTTATATTTTTTATAAAAATACTATGATTAACTCGTGGAGTTCAACGCTTGAAGAATATAGAAATTTTTATCCAACAGACGGAGGAATCTGGACGGCGATAGAATATGGTTGTCTTAATAACTATCGTTATTATGATTTCGGACGCAGCCAGCAAGGTTCGCCTAATATGGAATTTAAAGAAAGATGGGGTGCTGAAACGCAAGAACTTGATTACCAGTACTATCTTAATAGAGGTATTAAAATACCTGATTATACTTCAAATAATCAAAAAAGAAAAATATTTACAAAAATATGGAAAAGATTACCTTTACTATTGACAAACGTGATAGGTAAAAGCCTTCGCAAGGAAGTTCCATAATTGAATTATCTAATAATTTAAATGGAGCCAAGAAAGATGGAAATTAACGAAAACAAAGAAATTATCGATAGATTAAAAAAAACTATTAAAAAATTTGACACTATCGAAAATGCTAGGAATTTCTTAAACGGAAAAGGTGGGGGTACACCCCATAGGATTGAAAGACTCAACAAACAATATAAGGCAGTTAGTACTTTTTTCCAGACCTATGGAATATCCGAAAATAGTAATGCTTTAGATATTGGCTGCAGCAGTGGCAGATATATTAAACTTTTTTTAGCAAATGGTTTTAAATCATACGGTATAGATACTTCGGAGGTAGCTATTAAATATGCTAACTCCTTTTTTGACCAAAAAGCTGTGTTTATAAATTCAAGCGCAACACATTTACCTTTCAAAGAAAGAACATTCGATGTTGTGCTGTGCATCGAATTAATGCATCTGTTTGACGACAAATATATGGAAGAAACAATAAAAAATGCCAGTCTTTTAATTAGGCCTGGAGGTATTTTTATATGTGATTTTAGAAACAGCTTAAATCCGATAATGTGGTATTCATATAAAATAAGAGATGGCAAACATTTTAATTTGAAAACGAGATCCATGTTTAAAATGATAAATATTCTGAAAAAATATGGTTTCACAATCTGTCATATAGAAAGCTTATATTTTCCCATTTCATTATTCGCACCGTATGAAATTCTTTTTTCTAAATATGAACCAAAGTAAAGAGGAATTGCTTTAATGATTCTAGATTTTACTTTAAAAAAGTACAGAGAATTATGCAGTGTAATCGCTGATCTGGATTATTCCGTAATCACACTTGAAGAATACTTTACATTAAGAAAGCTGCCTGAGAAATTCATTATTTTGAGGCATGATGTGGACGATGAACCTGAATACGCATTAATAATGGCTCAGTTAGAAAATATGTATAATATAAGGTCTACTTACTATTTTAGAACCGTCGAAAATGTGTTCAAAATAGGTCTAATAGAACAGATACATAACCTGGGGCATGAAATTGGATATCATTATGAAGTACTGGATGAAGCTAACGGAAACTATCCAAAGGCGATTAATATATTTAATAAAAATGTGGACAAATTTAAGGGATTATGTGAAATTAAAACAATAGCACAGCATGGAAGTCCATTGGTGGGACAATTAAGTGCAACTTCTATTTCTGGAATATGGGTAATATTTAAGAATATATTAAAAGGAAATAAAGTTTTCACTAATTGGGTGAATGCAGATATATGGAAAGAATATGATTTTAAAGAGTTTGGAATTGTCGGAGAGGCATATATATCCATAGATTTTAAAGATGTATATTACATCTCAGATACTGGAATGAGTTGGAATAATAAATATAGACTGAAAGATGTTGTTAATCAGACTCCAGCAGGATTTGATAAGTTTAACATAGAAAGCACCAATGATCTCATAAAAATGATCAAAATCTATAAAATGAATCGCATTTATTTATTGGTACATCCAGATCAATGGAGAGATAACTTGCAAGATTGGATAAAATGGTCAATTTTAAAACATATCAGAAATAACGGGAAGTTAGGATTGAAATATTTTTGGGGTTTAAATGGTAGCCATGCGATTCGATAGAAATGAATTAATTAATCATATATCTAACACATTTCGAGATGACTATGAAATTTGACTTCCATATACATAGCATTTATTCAAAAGATTCGATTTTAAAACCAGAACGAATTGTTAAAATTGCAAAAAAAGAAGGATTTTCTGGAGTAGCTATTACTGATCATGATACTATCAGAGGAGCACTAAAAACAAAATCAATTGTTCAGGATAATTTAGAAGTTATTATTGGATCTGAAGTAAAAACTGATAAAGGCGAAATAATTGGACTGTTTTTAAATGAAGAAATAAAATCAAGGAATTTTCTTGAGGTAATTGAGGAAATAAGAGACCAGGATGGAATATCTGTTTTGCCACACCCTTATAGAAATAGATTATTTGAATCAAAAGATATTCTGGGAATGATCGATTTGGTGGAAGGATTGAATGGCAGAACATCTAAAGAACTAAATTATAGAGCACAAGAGTTAGCGAAAAATCATAGGTTGCCGATGATTGCCGGTAGCGATGCACATACACCATTTGAAATTGGGAGAGTAATGAATATTCTTCAAGAAAATGATGATATCAAAAAATGCATTTTAAAAGGTAATGTAACCCTAAATGGTAAAGAGTTGCCACATCATCTTCGAATCTTCAGTTCGGCAATAGGAAGATATAAAAGAGACGGTATTGCCGGTTTAGCAGCATCTTTTATAAATAGAATTTCAAACAAAAAGAGGTAAAATGAGTGTTATAATAACAAATGCAGACAGTGCTAAAGCATTAGTTGTCACCAGAAGCCTGGGCAGAAAGAAAATTGAGGTCGTAACTACTGGTAGTGAAAGACTTTCTGCTGCATTTTTTTCTAGATATTCAATAAATCATTTTTTATATCCTTCTCCATTAAAATCACCATTTGGATTTATAAACACATTAGAAAAATATGTTATAAACAGTAAGATTGACGTGGTCATGCCAATAAATAGTGTGGAAACACTATTGGTTTCCAAGTATAAATATAAACTCGAACCGCATACAAAAGTTCCATTTGCCGATTATTCTAAAATGATAAGATTGCATAACAAAGAAGAATTGATGAAAGTTGCAGAAGAAATAAATTTACCAATACCTAAAACTTACGTTATTAAAAATACTAATGAAATTAGAAATATTGCAAAAGTAATTGAATATCCAGTAGTAATTAAGATAAAAGATTCTACAAGCAGTATAGGGGTTCAATATGCACATTCAGAGGATGAGTTTATCTCAGGTTATAAGCAAGTAATACAAAAATTTTCTATTAAAGATGCTTCCTATTATCCACTCGTTCAAGAATATATTCCGGGTGATGGGTATGGTGTTTCTGTTTTGTTTAATCAAGGGGATCTAAGAGCACTATTTACGCACAAGCGTTTGAGAGAATACCCTGTTTCAGGAGGAGGCAGCACGCTAAGAGAAAGTGTAAGGTCTCCAGAAATGGAAAAAATCGCAAAGAAATTATTAGAACATGTTGATTGGAATGGTTTAGCAATGGTAGAGTTTAAGATGGACAAACGGACAAAGAAACCTGTTCTTTTAGAAGTAAATCCCAGATTCTGGGGCTCTGTAAACCAGGCTGTAGCATCTGGTGTTGATTTTCCCTATCTTTTATATAAAATGGCTATGGAAGGGGATGTAGATCGTGTTCTTAATTATAAGTTAGGAGTAAAAACAAGGCTTTTAATGAGTGATATGAGGGCTTTGTTTGCGATTTTTAGGAAAACAAAAAAACCTGCTTTCGTACTTAAGGAATTTATTAACAGAACTGAGTGTGATGAAGTAGCTTATGATGATTTACTTCCTGGGTTCACTTTTTTATATAAAGGTATAAAAGAATTAATAAAGAATAACGATTTACATTATGGTATAGGTAAAATAAACAGAAAGGATTGAATATAATGAAGCAAATTCTAAGTTATAATATCCATAATGTATTAAAATTTCAAATTATTTTAAATAAGAAATTTAACTTGATCGATTATCTAAATGTTGAACATCGATTTTTCGAAGTAGATAGTATCGATAAACCGGATATTATACTTAACATTGGTAAATTTAAACCTTCAAATGAAGATTGTTATATATTAGATAATAAATATTACATTAAAGAAAATTATTTTTACTGCAAGGATTCGATAGATAAGACAAAATGGGAACTTGAAATTTTAGGGTTTGAATCTGGGGATACAGTAATGAATTTCGATATTAAGGTGCCAGGAATTCTTGGGCTGCTACCTATTTTGGGAGCGCATAATCTTTTTATTAGTCCATTGATTGATTATAAATTGTCAAAAAAAGGATATTTTTTATTACATTCAGCGGGGCTCAGTAAAGATAAAAAAGCATTTCTGTTATCTGGCATGGGGGGAGCCTTCAAGACCACGCTTGCTATGGATTTCACTCGAAAAGCAGGATTTGATTTCATGGGAGATGAAAGAGTAATACTTCATGGTAAGAATGTTTTGAGTTATCCTGTTGGTTTGGTTTCTTTTGGATACAGGTGCAAATTTTTGCAAACAGAAAAAAAAAGAAATATTTTAGATAAGATTAATTTAATAAAATATAACTTCAACAATTATTACCACTTAGATCGTACTGATGTGAATGTTGCTGAGATGTCTAAATTATGCGCATTGTTTTTTATTAGCAGGCAATCTGAGAGAGAACGATTAACAATAAGAGAAACTGACTTGCAAAAAGCTATTGACAGGCTAGTCATAAATAATAAAATAGAAATGAATCATGCTTATATGCCGAATCTTATGGGTATTTCTATGAATCGATTTCTTGAGTACATGCTTGTTTATTCATTTATTTTCCCAAATAGTTTAATATCTACACATTGGGAAAATATGAAAAAAAATTTAAAAGTAATGTTAGAAGAAATACCGATTTATGAAATAGAACTGCCTAAAGAGTATGATAACAATGTATTCAATGATATTCAGAATTATGTAAAATCAGTGGACTACTAACTATGATGCTTATAAGAAATCAAAAACCAAAAGGCATTAAAAAGAAAATATCTAAGAAATGTATCACAATTGCATTTCTTGGCATAGATGGCGCAGGAAAATCAACAAACGCAGAAAAAATTAATTCATGGCTTAATGAAAACGGTGTTAAATGCATGATTATTCCATTTCATAATTGGATATTTGCAGATAAGATAAAAAAACGATTTGGAAAATATGTGGACATAGGTAGGAAGAAAGAGTCTTTGAGACCCTACGCTCCACCACGATATTCTTTTCCAGCTATAGTCAAGCCATTGATCGCCATGCTCGATAATATTTTGATGTATTATTTAAGCAAGCGAAAATACGAAAACTATGATGTGATTATTTTCGATAGGTTCATCTGCGCATCACTTATCAAATCCAAGGCTTTAGATTATCATGCAGAATGGCTTCGTCCTATCTGGCAGAACATAAGAACTGATATCAGTATAGTACTCGACATTCCAATACAAAGATCTCTGAAAACGATAAATGATAGAAAAGATCATATATTATACACTGCGGAACAACTTTCATGTGAAAGAGAAGAATATTTGAAACTAGCCAGAAAATCTGGTTACATTATGTTTGATTCCTCGAAGCCATTTGAAGATGTTAATAATGAAATTAAAAACTATTTAAGAGATACCATCTTGTTACCATCAGAGGCAACTTAATGAAAATATTAGTTGGAATCTCGCACCCAAAGCATGTATACATGTTCAAGAATATTATTAAGTTATTGGAAGCTAAAGGCCATGAATTTAAAGTAATCGCTGTAGAAAAAGAAATTACGACATATCTTTTGGAGCAATTTAATATTCCATATGAACTAATAGGAAAAAATCAGCCCACAATGCTAATGAAAATTTTAAATTTGCCGATATGGGAATATCGTACTCTAAAGATTGCTAACGAATTCAAACCGGATATTTTCATAGGACAAGCTGAACCTCATTTTGCACATATCAGCGCCCTTCTAAATAAACCATTTATCGTTTGTGAAGACACAGAAATTGCCAAAAAACTTCATAGATTTGTGTTACCTTTTGCAGATGCAATAATAACACCTAATTGCTATAAAGATGATTTGGGCAAAAAACATGTGCGTTTTAAAGGATTCTTCGAACTTGCTTATCTGCATCCTGGTAATTTTGAGCCAAATATTTTAGTTTTAGATGATCTGGGTATCAGCAGAAATGATAAATATGTTATTATCAGGTTCGTTTCATGGCATGCACATCATGATGTTGGACAAAGAGGTATGAACTTGGAGGAGATAAAAAAAGGAATAGAAGAACTTAAAAAATATGCGAGGGTATTTATCACATCAGAAAGCACACTTCCAAATGAATTTAAAAAATATGAATTAGAAATTTCGCCAGTAAAAATGCATGATATTTTATATTATGCATCGTTGTATTTGGGAGAAGGGGGCACGATGGCTGCAGAGGCTGGAATATTGGGAACACCATCAATTTATTTATCTTCACTTGCAGGTATTTTAGGCAACTTTGAGGAATTGGAAAATAAGTACGGATTGATGTATTCGTACTCTGAAACTGTTATGGCTCTGGAAAGAGCTCTGGATTTAATACAAAATGATAGGGCAAAACAAAATTGGAAGTTGAAGAGGCAAAAGTTATTCGAAGATACTATCGATGTAAATAAATTTTTAATTGATTATATTGAAAATATAAATAATTCCAAATTATTGAATGGTTATCATGAATAGATATATAATTATCACCCCATGCAAAAATGAAGAAAAGGATTTACCGAACCTCATAGAGTCCTTAGCCAAGCAGTCGATTATTCCAGAATTATGGACTTTTGTTGATGATGGAAGCACAGATAAAACACCAGAGATAATCCAGGATACGAAAAACAAATATAAATGGGTGGAAAGCGTTTGCCTAAAAGTAGGGCCTAGAGATTTAACAATTCATATATCTGAAGTGATTAAAACATGTTTTGATTTTGCGAAAAATTTTTGTAAAGAACACAACATCATCTACGATTATATTGTTTTTCTTGATGCTGATATGGTTATACAAGATAAAGAATTTTTTGAAAAACTTATTATTGAATTTCAAAAAGATGAGCATTTAGGCATTGCAAGCGGTGAAATCCAGTATCAAAACGTTAGGGGTAAATTACAGGATACTAAATTTCGACATGACACTATTTCGGGTGGTGAAATGATGTGCAGGAAGGAGTGCATTGAAGTATTGGGTGGAGTTCCAATTTCTCATGCGTGGGAGAGCGTAATGAGAGTAAAAGCAATACTAAATGGGTGGAAAGTAAAAAGATTCAATGAAATAAAAATAATACATTCAAGAGAAACCGGTAGTGTGGAAGGATTAAAAAGGGGGTATTATTTAAAAGGCACAACTGCATATTACTTGTATCTTAATCCATTTGTTGCGGTTGGAAAGGGAATAATATACTCTCATAAAAGACCACATTATTTGGGGATTGAATTTTTATTTGGGTACTTCAACAGTTGGATAAGAAGAAAAGAAAGAACAAATGATGAGCAAATCAGAAAATATTATTATTGGCATATAATAAACGAAATTTTCCAATATTATTTTAATAATAAGTATGGAAGGACCTGATTAAATGGAAACCAATTTTTCAAAACGTACCTGGACTTTTCTGTGGATCTGCTTGATCCTGCTTAATGTGATTATACGAATTCCAATAACGCCACATGAGATTGGTCACGATTCATTCCTGCTGCACTTTATTGCAGATTCATTATCAACTTATGGTCATGCAAAATGGTGGCTCAATCCCCTTTCAATGATAGGTTTATATCCACATTCTGAAGCAAGTGCTCTGCCTTTTTATTTATCTGGAATATCACAGGTCCTGTCTCTAGTAATGGAGAATGCAATCTGGGTTGCTCTGCTGTTGTTAGGGGTTTTCAGTTCATTTACTGCATATTTTATGGCAGGAGCAATAAAAGACGATAAATTTTTTAAATTCATTACAGCATTTATTTATTCAACTGCACCAGGAATATTGGTTTTTACGACATGGAGTGCCTCAGGAAGAGGAATGTTCTTAGTTTTGCTGCCTTTATTCATCTATTTTTTAATCAAATCTCGCTTTTCTATAAAATATGGTATAATGGCTGTTGTTTTTTGGATATTACTTTTAGCAACGCACAATCTGGTTTATCTAACAGGTCCAATTATTTTAGGTTTTTGTATTGCTCTGGTAATTAGCAAGGTTCAAGTAAAGTCATCAAATTTGTATGGAGGGATTATATTATTAATATTATTCATAATTTTTTTAATTCAGTTATCCGTGAAACATTTCTCATTATTTAATCTAATTCTCTCTTTTGTAAGATATACAGGGGTCTTGATCGTTTTCACAATTGGAGGATTCGTCTATCTTTTGTTTAAGAAAAATAGAACTTTCGAAGAAAATTTTTTAATTCTGGCTTTATTATTTTTAACACCCATAATGTCAGTTGTATTGTATTCCAAATATTTCATGATACCTTTTGAAGCATTATTGGCAAGTTATGGTATTATGAATCTGATTAAGATCTCAAGAACCAAGAAACATATTATTCTATTAATAATACTATTTTTTTCACTTTCTGTTGGTGTTGCTGAATTCTATCAGTTTGGTAGAACCAATGCAGATTATGAGAATTCAGCCACTCCATTTTATGCAGAAGACAGTATCGTTAATGCTGCACTCTGGACGAAATCATACACTACAGAAATGATGATGACCGACGAATTTCTTGTAAGCAGGAGAATGCTCGCATATTCAGGGGCTAATTTGATTACTGAAAATAATATTGCGACTCTTATTCAGGGGAACTTATGGAGTTTTAATATTTCGAATCGATCACCATTTTCGACCTTATTCTATTCCGAAGGTCCTTATCAGATTGAAAATCCAAAAGGAATGACTGACTGGCTCTGGTATAAATTGAGAGATCAGGGTTATTATGGTAGTTGGAAGGAGGTCATTTTTAATAGGTTTGATATATATTATTATATAAGAGATGAAAGATATGCTACCGGATTTTCAATTACGTTTGATGGTAAGTCGGGTAAGCTATATGATAATGGAAAAAATACTATTTGGTATTTAAAAAATATTTAACAGACCAAGGAGTTAAAAAGGTGATGCTTAGTGCAAATATTAGATAAAAGATGGATATCCTCCCTGAAGAATGTTCCAAGTATTGGGAATTTTATTAAGCAACAATTGTCTTTAATAACATCGATAGTTATACTCTGGATAATTGTAGCAATACTTTTGGTCATATCTGTCAAAAAAAATCAAGGACATATCGTTTATGCTATTGATGATGCTTATATTCATATGGCTATTGCAAAAAACCTTGCCCAAAATGGAGTTTGGGGCGTTACTAAATATGGTTTTTCCTCATCTTCCTCATCATTACTTTATACATTATTAATATCAGTTATTTACTTCATAACGGGGGTGAATGAAGTTACTCCGTTCATATTGAATATAATATTTGCAACGCTTACCATTGTTTTGATATTTATTATTCTCAGAAGATATAAGTTGAATTCTTTTTGGAGCTTCATAATCTTATTATCAGTAATATTTTTCACACCTTTGCCTGCACTTATATTCAGCGGCATGGAACATACACTGCAGATACTTCTTACAATTTTCTTTGTTTATTCTTCAGTTATTATACTTTCAAAGAAAAAACCTGCTTTTTTAGAATATTCAATTCTTCTAATATTAGCATTTTTCATAACTGCCACACGATATGAAGGACTGTTTCTGATTCTTGTTGTGAGTATTCTATTGATTATTAAAAAAGAATGGTTATATTCTTTTTTTTTATTAATAATTGGGATCATGCCGTTAGCGATATACGGAATTATCTCAATTTCAAAAGGGTGGTATTTCTTGCCAAATTCTGTTCTCCTTAAAAGTAATGTATTATTGTATCCTGGTATAACCAGGTTTTTAATCCATTCTGTTGGGCAAATTATAAAAACTCCTCATATTTATGTACTCGTTGCTGTGGCGTTAGTTCTTTTGATTATTCAATATAAAAAGCATAACTACTTTTGGAAAGAGACTACAATTATGCTTGTTATTTTCATCGTGACAACTCTCTTACATATGATTTTTGCTCGTACTGGTTGGTTTTTCAGATATGAAGCATATCTCATAGCTCTTGGAATAGTTGTAGTTGGTATAAATTTGCATGAATATTTTCCTGAAAGGTTATCCGTCATTTTTAATAAGAGTTTACCACTAAAGAAATTTTTGATTATATTAGTTATCCTTATAATTAGTCTTCCACTCGCACAACGAGGACTTACATCTCTGGTGATTACTCCGCAAGCAACAAATAATATTTATGAGCAGCAGTATCAGATGGGTTTGTTTCTCAAAAATTATTATATTGGAGAATATATAGCCGCTAATGACATTGGTGCAATTGATTATTTTGGCGAGGTCAGACTATTAGATTTAGAAGGACTGGGAAGTCTGGAGGTAGCAAAGGCAAAAATGGGAGAAAGTTATGATACTAAAGCAATAAGTGAATTAGCTAACCGAAAAGAAGTAAAGATTGCGTTAGTTTATGACCAATGGTATGACAAATATGGAGGTATTCCTCAAAATTGGACCAAGGTCGGTGAGTGGAAAATACAAAATAACGTTGTTACTGCTGGCGATACTGTATCATTCTATGCTATTTTTGAAGACGAAAATAAGTTGATCAGGAACTTGCAGCTCTTCTCTTCAAATATGCCAAGAGATATAATCCAGACTGGAAAATATATTAAACCTTAAATCTAGACCGTTATTGACAGTCTATTTTTATCCATAGTTTCATGTGAATCACAATTTATATGAGGGTCATTTGAACCAATGGCGAATAAGCCAATCACGAACAGTTGTTAGTGGATATTTTAAGGAAGAGCCTATTTCGTTAAAAGTTTTGCCTTCCTTACGCAAGATCGCCGCGAGAAGCCTTACTTTTGCTTTTGGATCTTCTTCTTTATGGTATAACTCGGTCAATTCTCTTGCAGTATAGTTTGGCAGAAATGACTCTCCTTTTAGAATTTTAACCATCTTAAACAACCCCAGACACTCACATCAAATAATAAGCTGGGATTGTATTTACAATTTACGGAAATCTCAGCAATATGCTATAAATGCGGTCTAAAACTCAAAAAACCATAAAAACCGTCAAAATATTTAATATGTATTGATTAGACTCGAAGATTGATGACTACAATACAACTGATTTTTTGGGTGGAACAGAAAGAGAATGCGTCAAGAAATTTTCACATAGGATGTGATTTTTAATGAGGCCTATTATTAATATAATACTATTAATATCATTAATGTTTGCATCAATAAATGTAGCAGGTGCAACCCAAGAGCTTTCTTTTAAAAGGATGATAGTTGTAAATGAATGGGGTATGCAATTCTCTACAAAAGAAAAAATAGATCAAGTTATGGAAGATGTTTCTTATATGCATGGAGATGCAATTTTAATGCATGTAGGGAGCGAATATTACGAAGCTGTAC
>CABMCA010000066.1 GCA_902384525.1 uncultured archaeon | reverse complement strand
CCTATCAAGACCGAATTATTTATCTTGCCACAATCCCAGCCGATGTGTTTAATGAGGCAACTAATGCACTTTCTCCTTATCTCATAAACAAATAAGAAGAAAAGATAGAAAGAGAAAAGGAGAAAGCCGGTAGCGAAATCAATAATGCTTCGAAAGGAGCTTGTTGATTTCCTACCGTGTAGATCCCCATTGACCTTTTAGCGTATCTGTATCAGTTGTTCTGATTTCCCCATGCAGTATCACAATTGTCCTGAACGCAATATACGGAACAACCTGGAATAAATGATTGCAGCTCACAAGCTATAGTCAAGTTCTCAAATACTCGTAAATTGGAACCATAGTGATACCCTCTTCAAATGCCGTAATCAGTTGTTTCTTTAATCCGCTCTTATTCTCCCAGTACCTTATTGCCAACCATTTCTTAGCTGCTCTCCATGACTGTTCTATTGGATCAAGTTCAGGACTATAACTTGGAAAATAAACGATATGCAGATGCTCTTTATTTTCCTGATAAAATTTTTGCATATCACCTGAGGTGTGATAAGGGCCCTGATCCATGACAGCAACCAGCTTACCGAATCTGTAAACGAGCCGTTGTAAGAATACCTTGAAAACATCACCGTTAAGCCAGTCTGTGAACGCATATATGAAATATTCAGCGTTTAATGCACCCAGAACACAGATCTTTTCCTTCCTTTTGAATTCGTATTTCACATTCGGGTGACTGCCAACAGGAAACCAGCCGTATGTGAGATATGGTGCTATCGGGAAGATGCTTTCGTCCAGAAATAAGATTGTGTATCCATCTTCAACAAATGGTTTAACTTGTAGTTTGAAATTTTTTTAAATCCTTCTTGTATCTGTTTGTTAGACTTTCTATGGGATGGCCGTGGTTTTTGGCAGGATAAACCAAGACGATGAAGTATACGTCTTACTTGAAGCGGTTTATAGGATATGTTATAGAGTTTTTTTATCAGATAAATAACAAGTTTTGTTGTCCAGATAATGAACGGGAAGCCCTGCTCCTGGGGAGATTTGAAAAGAATTGGCATAAGATTTTCTATCTGTTTATCTGTCAATCTTTTTGGTCTACCAGATTGCTTTTTATTATTCTTTCTTGAAATCCCTTCTATGTGCAGGCGGCGTAGCCAGTCGCCAACGGTTGTTAGTGGATGTTTTATCGTTAAGCTTATTTCTTCAAGAGTCTTACCTTCCTTGCGTGAAATCGCTGCAAGAAGTCGTATTTTAGCTTTTGGATCTCCCTCTTTTTGATACAGGTTCTTCAACTCATCTATAGAAAATTTTGTAAGAAATGATTCACCCCTCGGTGTTATTGTCATTTAAACACTCCTCCATTAAAGAAGCTGTTTGATTGCTCTTAAATATTACGGAGATTTTAGAATCTTGCTATAATAAAGAAGTTGCAAGTTCATTGGCATCCATTTCATTGGATTCCACCGCTTCACCATTAAATTTTATAGTGAATACCTCAATGCTTGATTTTTTCCATGTTTCATTATCCATTACATCTACTAAATTATTAGGCAATATATTAAAGTTAGCTTTTTCATTGCATATACATAAGGATTCGGTAGGTATATGATTCCATAAAATCACTTCTTATTCTAATAAAATCGATAGCAAAAACTCAATAAACCCCATTATTGATTTTAGCAAATATAATAACGGGCTTATAAAGTTTATACTTTTCCATTCAGCTTTTGCTATCATTCGAAGCTCAAATTTTTACCACTCGGCACTTAACAGCAATTCCGACCACTCACAGACTTAACAGAACCCTTAGACCATAACCTAAATATACCCGGAAAACTATAACGATTATTCAATCAGTATTACGAAATTAAATAATTGTAATACTATATACATTCAAAATAATGAAATGTTAATAAAAATTATTTGAGGAGGACATAGAAAATGCATATACCTGACACATTTATTCCCCTGGGGCAGGCAGCGATCTACTGGATAATATCGATATTATTTATCGCAAGAGCAGTAAAATGGGCGAGAAAAGACATGAAAGAGAATATGATACCGCTTTTTGGTGTTCTTGCCGCGGGTATTTTCGTTCTCCAGACCATTAACATCGCGGCAAGTCTCCTTATTCCCGTACCCATGTTCACGGGTGTCAGCTGGCATATAGTGGGAGCTGCACTTACCGCAATTATATTTGCAAGCCCCTGGGCGGCTGTTTTATTGATGACGATGGTGCTTGCTATACAGTCCCTGTTCGGGGACGGAGGGATTACGGTCATGGGGGCGAACATATTGAACATGGGAATTATTGGGGGCTTCATTGGATATTATACATTCATTGGTCTGGGCAAACTTTCAGTAAAGCGTCCTGTGGCAATGTTCGCAGGCGGCTGGCTGAGTATGCTGTTACCTGCTATCGCCCTTTCATTTGAACTCTGGCTGGCTGGCACTTTTCCTCTCAAACAGGGCATTCTTCTAATGGGCACATTCCAGGGGATTGCAGGTATCGGGGAAGGTCTTATAACCGTAATAGTATTTGGCGCTATAATAAAAGCAAGACCTGATATCGTTAACGAAGAGACACACAAAAAAGAAAGCACGGCAAAGGTTGCAGCCGTGGGAATTTTTGCTTTATTGGGACTTGCTGTGGCAGCTCCATTCCTTGCCTCAAGCAACCCCGACGGCCTTCAGCAGACTGCAAGCCTTGTCATGAGCAACGAGATCAACAACATGATAGCTCCAATAACTCCGCTGTTCCCGAGTTATGCGATACCCGGAATGGGAGAAGCAGGAAGAGTTGCTGCAATTGTAATTGGTTTTGCAGCGATCTTGATTATATCGATTGGAATATCAAGAGTTATAAAAAAGGCATAACATGAACATTATTGAAGCCCGAAACCTTACACATGTGTACCGCGGAAAGATCACAGCTCTTGATGCGATCAATTTTACAGCAAAGCCGGGTGAAAGGATCGCAATAATAGGAGCAAATGGCGCGGGGAAATCAACGCTTTTCAAACATTTTAACGGGATACTTAAACCCACAAGCGGCGAGATACTGATCAAAGGAAAATGCATAAGTAATGAGAATATCATTGAAGTCAGGAAAACCGTGGGCGTTGTTTTCCAGGATCCTGATGACCAGATATTTGCTCCCACAGTGAAACAGGATGTAGCATTTGGCCCCATGAACCTTGGTTTAAGTATGGAAGAGATCGAAAAGCGTGTCCGCGAGTCGCTTGAAACCGTGCGACTTACAGGTTTTGAAGAAAGGGCTCCACATCATCTTAGCACAGGCGAGAAAAAAAAAGTAGCGATTGCAGGTATCCTTGCAATGCAGCCGGAAGTTCTTGTTCTTGATGAACCCACAGCAGGGCTTGACCCTGGTGGAGCTATACGCCTCATAAAGCTTATAAATGGCATGAACCGGTACCTCGGGATAACAACCATAGTCTCAACACATGAAGTGGATATAGTACCCATGCTGGCTGATAGGGTCTGCATCATGTCGAAGGGTAAGATAATAGGAGATGGCACACCCCTTGAGATTTTCTCATCCCCTGAACTCATAAAGAAAACCCATCTTCGCCTTCCAATGGTGGCACAGCTCATGGAGATGCTCCAGGAAGAAGGAGTGCCAGTGGGCGTGAAATTCACACTTGAAGAAGCAAGGGATGAACTGTTAAAGGTCGTGAAATAAAATGCATGTTTCCATCACGGAAATGGAGCGTGAGACGTATAAGAAATCCCCTATACATGGGATTGACGGAAGGATAAAGATCCTCATGACCCTTGCCATTACTATTTATGTGGTGGCTCTCCCGCGCATGGAAACTCTTAATTTTACAAAACTCGGGATACTGGAAGCATATCTCCTTCTTCTTTTGCTGTTTTCAAAGATTGAATTATCGCATCTTGCTGCAAGATTTGCCATAGCGCTTCCATTTGGTCTTGGCATCTCGATTCTCCAGCCATTCCTGAAACAGCCATTCCTGCATGATTTTACAATTATGTACAGGCTGCCAATGGGGATCGAAGTTACAAATGAAGGTCTGTTATATGGTGCGACCATATTTTTAAAATTTTTTGTATGTATAAGCGCTGTAATTCTTCTCTCTTCAACAACGTCAATGAGCGAACTTGTGGCATCGGCAAGGCGCCTTGGCCTTCCAAAAGAAATGGCGCTCCTTTTTACAATGATGGTTCGCTACCTCTTTGTTTTCTGGAATATGCTGGGGAGGATAAGAACAGCGCAAAAAACCCGCTGTTTTGAAATCTGGAACAGGAAAGTTCCGAGAAAATGGACACTTGAACAAATAGGTTATACCATCAGTTCACTTTTCATTCGTTCTTATGAGCAGGGTGAGAGAACATACCAGAGCATGCTTTGCAGGGGATACTGTGCAGACGCGCATGTATATGTGGATAAGAAAAAATTACACATCACAGATTTTGCTGTTCTGGCTATTACATTCGGAGTTATAATTATCACAAATATACAAGTATTTTAGAAAAGTACTGGCTTCTAAAACATACTTGCGTAAGATTGAAATACAATAATCCCCGATTATTATATACGGAGGATAAAAAACATGACTGAAAGAAAGTATATCATAGAATCCAGAAGATATGTGGATGATGATGGGAACAGGACATTTGACAAATGGATCACAAACTCGAATGTAATTGAAGTGAAGCATAATGAACAATATCTGGTATTTTTCCCGCTGGAAGGAGAACATGCAGGAAAGAAACATTATATCCCCTTCTCAAATATTCACGTAGTCAGGGAATTATAATATCAGCCATAATATCAGCTATAATATTAGCCAACAAACATAAAATTAAAAGAAGTCTTTGCGGCTATGGTTTTCTTTGCAGTTTTTTGCAGAGTACTAAGGCGCAAAGATTCTTTTAATTTTTAATTTTACTTAAAATTCACATTCATCCAGGAATTGCTTAAATGATGCCAGTTCGGTCCTGCTTTTTTGGATCTCGCGATTTAATTCACTACCTATCTGGGTAAACATCTGTTTGAGTTTTTCAGTATCGATCCGCTTTGGAACCTGTACTTCAAAAAGGTAATCTTTTGCCCCGACTTTTATTGAACCGATCATGATTTCCTTATATTTGAACAATACATTGCGGACTATTTGTCTTATGGATTCTGCCTTGAACCTGAATTCATGAATCTTATATTCCGAATCCGATTCAATATATTTCCAATCAATGTTATTGGGATATACCTGAAGCGTATAATTCAGGTCATCCGCTGATACCATTTTTGCCTTTAGTTTGATATTTATATCAGTTTCTTTTAAAACTTCCGGTTCAGTCATTTTTAAAACCTCCTTATATAATAGGAGTCCCTTCTATTATAGTTAATTCCTTAAAAGCAGACATAAGCATTTTGGTGATCTTGCCTGGCTTTCCATCAGCTATTAACCGCCCATCTATTTTCGTAATGGGACCTATCTCTGCTGCTGTCCCTGTAACGAAAACCTCATCAGCTGTATAAAGATCAAATAAACCCATATTTGTTTCCAGAACGTCTATTCCTTCCTTTCTCGCAAGTTCTATTGCAGCGGCCCTTGTTATCCCGCGAAGGTTATTCAGCGCGGGTGGTGTGATAACCTGGTCGTTCTTTACCACAAAAATATTATCTCCCGAACCTTCCGAAAGATTACCATGCACATCGAACATTATCGCCTCATCCCCGCCTTTTGCGTTTGCTTCGATCTTTGCAAGGATGTTATTCAGGTAATTTAATGATTTGATGTTCGGGGGCATTGCTTCCGGGGCATTTCTCCTGACACCGACTGTAATACCTGTAAGCCCTTTTTCATAAAGATCCCCGTACATTGCGCCCCATTCCTGTGTTATTATAAATACATTGGGTTTAGGACATTTCCTGGGATCAAGACCAAGGTCGCCGTCCCCCCGTGATACTATGGGGCGAATATAAGCATCTCTCAGGTTATTTCTCTTCATTGTTTCGATGATGGCTTTTTTCATCTCATCTTTTGACAGCGGGATCTTCAGGTCTATCGCTTTTGCAGAATCATACATCCTGTCAAGATGCTCGTTCAGCCTGAATACCCGGCCGTTATATGCCCTTATACCTTCAAAAACTCCGTCCCCATATAAGAAACCATGATCATATATGGAGGTTCTTGCTTCGTTTTTTGGCACGAATTTACCGTTGAAATAAATTACTAAATCCATGAGAATCCCTTTCACATAGGGAAACGCCTGGATATATGCGTTTTGATTGCTATAAAGATGGAAAAAATTTTTAATTATGGTTAATATCAGGTATAAATTACGACGGGTTCTTTTTCTGATTTTGACAGCTTTCTCATTTTCTTTGAAACTATGGAAGTTCCACTAATGAGGACTAATATCAAAGCTGTAACTGGAAAAGCAAAGAGAAGCCCGATAACTAAAGCCAGAAATATTGTTGAAACCGGAACAAATAGAATAAGGACGAGAAATGCAACAATTACACTAATAGAACCAATCAACACACCAACGTTTGTTTTTTCATATGTCATTTTTGATCACCTTTTTTGATTTTTGTTTCTGATTTTTGTTTCTTATTGTCAGTTCATATGTTTCGAACAATTATAGATATAGTTTACGCTCGATGTAAAGGTAGTATTCAAGGCAGAATACCAGATAAAGACTATGCTCACCTTGCCATATATATCCCGTCCACCACTCTTTCGATCCTGACCGGGATTTCTTTTCCCACAGGGATATTGCCGGCATTCACGATCGTCAATACCCTGTCTCTGGCAATAGCAAGTTTCTCACCCTTCATCCAGCCCGGCCCGATAATTTTTACTTTTACTTTTTCGTTTCTCTTGAACATCCTGGGAAGCGCTTTGCAAACATGGCTCCCAAAATTCCGGGGGGAAAGAATAAGTTTTGTCTGGAATTTCTTTTCCCATTCCTCAAGCTGTGAATAGAATTTTTCCCAGCTCATCACTTTCACATCAGGTTTCCTTCCATTCTTATGGGAAAGGAATTTCTGTATTCCAAGAGCAGGCCATTTTTTACCTGCACCGATCGAAAGTGCAAATTCGATCAATTTTGGGATCTCTTCATCATTTATGCCTGGAAGCCATACAGGGGCAATTAGAAGGTCGATATCAGTATTCATGGCGATATATTCTGCTGTCTTTCGAACTTTTTCAATGTTGTATGAATCAATCCCTGCTATCCTCTTTGCAAGTTCCGGGTCAAGGGCTTCGATTGACATATTAATCCTGGACAGACCCGCATTATCCAGTTCATCAATGAGTTTTGTGTTCAATAGAACTCCATTTGTCTGCATGGAAATAGTCTTGACATTTTTGTTTTCAGAAAGCTTCTTCACAAGATCAACAAGTTGCGGGTACATGGATGGCTCTCCCACCGTGTCGATATGAGCTTCAATGTCATCGATCTCTTTATAAGAGGCAGCCCATTCAAAAGCCTCAAGCAGTTGCGAAAGATCAACCATATATTCCGATATCCTCTGATGTGAATAAGGACCTGCATCTGTTGAGCAAAAAATACAGGAAATAGGACATTCACTTATCGGGCGAACCTGCAATACGTTCGTCCCGCGATCGATGATACCAAATGCGATGCACCCGAAAAGTGGGATATCGCGGATAAGGATGTTGTTACGTTTTGCCATTTTCTACCAGTATACAATCACCGCATCGTTTTTTCCCACAGAATTGCTTTCCATATTCAACAATGAGTGCATGGAATTCTTTATAAAGTGGAACATCAACAGGCAGCGAACTCTCAAAGACAGATTGCAGTTTTCCGTAATCGCCTTCTATCCCAATGCATTTGCACATTCTTTTTGTATAGGCATCGATCACGAATTTTGGTTTATCTGCCGCGTATAATACAATGCTGTCTGCTGTTTCGTTTCCTATTCCATCAAGGGAAAGCAGGACATTTCGGAGTTCATCTGCAGGTTTTTCAAGAATGTCAGGATTTTCATGGAAAAATGTCGAAATATTTTTTAATCTCATAGCTTTTTGCCTGTAAAATCCCGTACATCTGATAAGCTCTTCCAGTTCTTCCGTTTTAACTTTTGAAAGGAAATCTGCTTCCAGCAGGCTATGATCTTTCAGGTTCTTTATTGCCCGTTCCACATTCTCCCACTTTGTCTGCTGAGTGAGAACCGCTCCGATAACAACCTCAAAAGCTGTATCAGCGGGCCACCAGTGCCTGTGACCAAGTTCATGAAGGAGCAGATCATAAATCTTTTTCATACGAACTTAACGCCAAGGTCAGAAAGACCATTGCGGATAGCGAGATTGATCAAAAATGGCGTCAGGGACTCGATCATATACGATGATGCAAGACCGCCGCCGTCAAGTGGACGAAGAGATTTTATTTCGCGTGTAAGTTCCATAACGGTTTGCTTTGCATTCTCGTCATCCCCGCAGACTACAACATCATAATCAAGACTTAATTCAAGTTTTGCGAGTTTTCGCGCTGAAACATTATGGTATGATGAAACAACTTTAACGGTTTTAGGAAGAACCTCCTGTATCTCAAGTGCTGCGCTTCCCTGTTCTGGGGGCGTGTATTCAAACAGGCCATTCTTCGTCATGGGAACAACAAGTGAGATAACGATCTGATCTTTAAACATGGGCAATAGCTTCTGTAAAAGGGAAATCACACCCTTGTAAGGCACGGAAAGCACAACCACATCAGCTTCCTCGATAGCTTTTTCATTCCCGCATCCTGTAATACCGCAACACTGCATGCCTCTGTATAAAAGTATGTTTGTGTACTCTTCCGCTGCATTAACAGCTTTATCAATTTCGCGGGAACAAACAAGTATATCATGTTTTCCTGCCCATCGCAGTGCAAATCCTTCCCCGATGCTGCCTGTACCTCCAAGTATTGCTATTTTCATATTTTATCCTTTTCCTTCAAGATTTGTCGCATCATATGCATATTTTCCCTGTGCATTGAGACTATCAGGTCACTGAGGATCGCGAAGATGAACATCAGTATCCCGGTCACTATAAGAAGGGTGGCAAGGATTGTAAGTGGAACATGTGTTATGTTTTTTATCCATTCATTTACTACATATATCCCAACAACTACCCCGAGAAGAATTAAAATCCCTCCTATCAGGTTAAAGTAGAAAAGAGGGTTGTGTGTCCTGGCAAGAAGATATATTGTTGAAGCGATCCGGAAGCCGTCCCTGACTGGCCGAAGTTTTGTAGCTGCACCGCTTACTCTTGCAAGGTATGTTATGGGCACTTCAACGATTTTGAGATCTTTTTTGACGCATTCGACCGTAATTTCGGTTTCTACTTCAAAACCAGTCCGGTTCAATTCGATTTGTTTGTAAGAATTATAATTGAATGCCCTGTATCCGGAAAGTATATCATTTAACCAGATGCCGTAAGCAAAACCGAATATCTTGTTCAATATCCTGTTTCCGAAAAGATTCAAGCCTGTGAATGCACCAGTCTGGTAATTCGTGAACCTGTTACCAATAACGTGGTCAGCTTGTCCTGATATTATCGGTTCAAGTAATTTGTTTATTTCTTCAGGAAGATATGTCCCATCCCCATCTATCATTACTATATATTTGCTTGATAACAGATGAAATGCCTGGCTGATAGCCTGTCCTTTTCCAGTGCCGCTTTGCAACACGACTCTTGCCCCTGCATTTTGCGCTTTTGATACCGTATCATCCGTGCTGTGACCGTCAATAACAAGAATATCGGGATAACCTATCGATTTGAATTCTCTTACCAGGCCAGCTATTGTTTTTCCCTCATTGAGGGTGGGTATTAAAATACAGATATCCTCGTTATTCATTCAGAGTCCTTATAATTTTATTAATACTTAATTGTTAGTGATTTTCAGATTCCATCAACCTCTCGCTGTCTGTCTGTGAGAGTGCGAGTTTCGCTTCAAGATCATCGCAGAGTGACATGATCTGGTCAACCCTGGCGACGATGCTGTGCGCTTCATGTCGCATACATTACTTTCCCTTTTCTCGCAAATTCAGTAATAAGGGATTTCCCGCTTTCAAATTCTTCAGAAGTGAGAGTGATAATATCAAGAGGTACCCAAATAAAATTATCTTTGAAACATTCAATCCTTTTTCTTTCAGGCAATTTTCATAGAGGAGAGATAGGCTCTTAACCGATGACCAATGGTGAGGAGTATTATTCCTTTATTCGATTAGTGTACCAGGAGTCTTTTTAAGCATGCGATCTTGTTAATTGGATATGTTCAAAATGGAAAAGAAATGCATAATTTTTGTCGGAATTATAATTTCCTTAGTGTTAGCGGGCAGCTTTATTTTAATAGATACACACAGGCTTGATGGAGAAGGGGGGACTATACTCGGTTCTGGAATAGGTATAGATACCTTGATCACGATAGCTACAAGCATATTGGCGGTAATTTTATTTGTAATATCTGCTATCGCATATAAAAAAGATAAAAGAACACGGCTGCTTTTTGTTACAGGTGCTTTCTTTTTGTTTGCAGTAAAAGGATTTCTAATAGTTGCGGATGAGTTTTTCCCTCAGACGGGATGGCCTGAACCTGTAGCGCATCTGTTAGATTTTGGTATACTAATATTGTTTTTCTCAGGGCTTGCAAAAAAATAGGTAAAATAGATGACTTCTTATCAGGAGATCCAGAGGAAAGCTTTAGAATTAGAAATAAGACAGAGTCTCTATTCTTTAATATCCACATCTCCGGGACTTCACTTCAGGGAAATCCAGAGAAGAACACATATAGCGACAGGACAAATTACATATCATCTTAATTACCTGCAAAAAGTAGGTTTGATCAAAACCGAAACTGTTGGAGAGTATCTGAGATATTATGCTAATATTCAAATAACTGATGAAGAGAGAAGAATTTTAGAGATGGTTCGCCAGAAAAGCATCAGGCATATTTTACTTTATTTACTGGAAACTAATAACTGTAACCATGAGCATCTTGTCAAGATTCTGGATATTGGCCCTTCAACGATATCCTGGCATCTTAAAAAACTCATTGATTCCAGCATCGTGAATAAGGAAGTTGGGGGTCGAAAATCATTTTATTCCCTTAATGACCCTGAACTTATAAAAAAAGTTTTGATAAAATATAAAGAAAGTTTCCTGGATATTTTAGTTGACAGGTTCATAGAGATGTGGGAGACATGACCGTTCGATAACTGCTCTATTATTCGATAAGCATCCCAAAAAGGGTTTAAGTACGGGATTCTTGTTATAATCAATAAAAATGAAATATTCTAAAAATCCTTCTGAAAAACAGTTCATAATAGACGTTCGGTCTCTTTCAAAGAAATACGGCGATAATTTCGCAGTCGACGGCCTGAACTTGAAAGTTGCGGAGGGGGAGATTTTCGGGTTCCTCGGTCACAATGGTGCGGGTAAGACGACTACAGTCAACATGCTGACCACCTTGTTGCAGCCCACTTCCGGAGGCGCTTTTGTTGCCGGTTTTGATATCTTGAAGGAGAGCGTTGAAGTGCGAAAACGAATAGGATATCTTCCTGAGAACATCCAGTTATATGATTCGATGACATCTTACGAGAATCTTGAGTATTTTGCAAAACTATCAGGAATAAGCAAACCAGAGGAGAGTATCCTCCAGGTGCTTGATTTCCTTGACGCTGAAAGTTATCGTGACAAAAAAATAAGCGCATTGTCAAAGGGTATGCGGCAAAGGATAGGCATAGCCCAGGCGATACTCCACGAACCAAAAGTACTGTTCCTTGACGAACCCACGTCGGGATTAGACCCTTTTGGAGTGAAACAGTTACGTGACACCCTGCTGCGGTTGAACAAAGAGCAGGGTATGACCATCTTCATGAACACCCATCTTCTTTCAGAGGTTACGAAGACATGCTCCACCATCGGCGTATTGAGCCATGGAAAACTGATACACTCTGACTCCCTGGTGAACACCATGAAGCGCTTTAACGATGAATCGTCTCTTGAACAGGTATACCTGACGATCGAAGAGGGACATTATGAAAAATAGTATTATTATTGCACGCCACGAAATCCAGTCGATGTTTCGGGAGCGGACATTTATCCTGCTTCTGGCGGTCTTTGTCGCCATGACGCTCGCATCAGCTTACATCGGCTGGTCATCCCAGCATACTATAAACCAGGTATATACCGCAGCAGCCGAACAGTTGCGCCAGAGTGGAAAAGTCGCCCCCTCCTCTCCATTTGCAGATTATCCCCATCTTGCCCTCCTTAAAAATATGATAATCTACGTTATCCTCATCGGTGGGCTGCTTGCCATAAGCACAGGTTATGCAGCAGGAATGCGCGAACGAAAAGCAGGAGTGTTAAAACTGCTTTTTTCAAGGCCTATAAGCAAAGAAGACTTCCTGCTGGGCAAATTGCTGGGGATATCCTTAGTCCTGGCGGCGGTGATACTCCTTGCCGCAGCGATAAGTGCGATATCTTCGGCTTTTCTGGTAAGCCTTAACGCCCAGGATGTGATCCATTTGTTCAGCTTCTATGGTTTTTCATGGGTTTACCTGCTTGGTTTTGCGTTTCTGGGGTTCAGCTTCGCTCTGGTTAAGGATGATGAGGTCGTGGCTCTCCTCATCCCCATTATTTTCTGGATTATGATAACGTTTGTACTGCCTGAGTTGACATCTGCCCTTTACCCCACGGGTTCGTTGAACCCGACACTGCCGCAGACTGACATACTCCAGAACCCTGCACTACAGACCATGCATGATACCGTATATCCTTTCTCTATCTCAGAACACTACAAAGAATCAGCAGCCACCATCCTGGGTATGAAGGCAACCGGGACTGCTGCACCAGTTCAATCGGGCATACTTAATGCCTTCAAGATATTCTGCTGGATGCTGCTGGGTCTTGCAGCAAGCTTTGCCGCCGTTTATTCATTCGACAAATCCCGATGGTGAACCATGAGCAATTCCTTAGTAATCGCAAGAAAAGAGTTCAAAGACATACTCCACAGCGGTATATTTCTTACTGTTCTACTGCTGCTTCTGGCGTTAACCGCAACATCGGTCATAGTCTCCTCTTTTGTATTCAAAAGCCAGGTTGACTCATACCAATCTTCCCTCCATATCCTGAAAGAACTTGGTAAACAACCAGGCGGACCACAACCTGAGTTATTTCCGCTGAATTTGCTTCGCGGGGTCATAGATTACCTTGAAATCGTGGGTGCAATACTTGGTATCCTGCTAGGCAGCCTCACCATAGCCAGGGAAAAAAACACGCAGACACTCAAACTCATCCTGACACGACCTGTCAGCCGCAAAGACTTGTTATTCGGGAAGATGCTGGGAAATGCTGTATTCATAGGCATCGTGCTGGTATTTGTCGGCTCATTCGCCCTTTTAAGTCTCGTGTTCGTCGCAGGCGCTGCATTAACTTTAACCGAAGCCGCCAAGTTACTGCTGGTGCTTGCAATTTCATGGATTTACATTATGGCATTCTTTAGTCTGGCGGCATTCCTCTTCCTGAGTATGAGGAGTCTTTCAAACGCCCTCATAGTGGCTTTCACCATATGGATGGTATTCGTCCTCATACTGCCCCAGATAGGGGACACGATGGATCCTGACAACCAGGTGCCTGGTGGTTTCTTCAACAGCATATACTTCAATAAGGAACAGGAAAAACAGGTCCTCGCAAAATTCAGCTCATATGAGACCGCCAGGAACTTCATCGAGGAATTATCGGTGACGAAAAACTATGAACGCACCGTTTTTGCTCTCCTTGGCATAAAACCGGAATTCAATGGTATGCAGGTGCCGGATATACTTGGCCAGAAATTGTTTGATATCCTGGTGGTCATGCTGTTTTTTGCCGCCGGGATCCTTGCAGATTACTCTGTATTAAATAAAAAAGACATACTTGTATGGGATTAGATATGAAAAAGATGAAAATATTTGGATTAGTACTTCTTGTGCTCTCGATAGTGATCCTATCAGGCTGTACTGCACCACAAAAGACACAAGACACGCAATATAATGGAAAAAATCAAGTCAAAACCCTGTCAGAAATACCCGATAATGCTAAAAAACTATTGGGAATCGACCCCCTGGGCAATGACACTGACGGCGATGGCGTAGATGATTTTAATGACTCAACGCCCACATTTGCAGATGTGACTCCGCAAGCTTCAACTGGAGCATTGGGTTTCAGGATACAGAACATACTTGTTGAAAACAACTATGATGAGGTAGCAAAAAAGGACGCATCTGACCACCTGGAGCTGGTATTGCAGAGCACAACAAATAAAGACATACACAACATGACTGCATATTATATCATTACAGACGCTAAAATGAACAAGACAGAATCATACATAAAGCCGCTGAATGCGTTTGTCCTGAAGGCTAATGAAACAAGAACCATACACTTTGATGATGGACAGATGCAAGACCATTTCCGCGCCAACCCGAACAGCATATACTACACAACAAAAGACGAACTGAACTTCACAGTTATAATAAACGCAGACGGCTACGCAGCCCAGACAATACAGGTGAAAAAAGACGCTGGCGGTGCAGAAGTACCGGATTAAATTTTAAAAACACAATACGCTATGATACCAGACCCGAATCTGACACTTTTTCATATCATCAATGGTCTTGCGGGAAGAAACTATTTGCTCGATAATGCTATGATATTCGCCGCACAGGACATTATTTATTTTTTTTGTGTCTATCTTGTATATCTATGGTTTGCGAAAAGTAAGTATCGTCAGGAAGTTTTGTTTGCCGGATACGGTGCACTTTTAGGTTTGGTAATAAATTTTATTATCACCCTTTTTTATTTTCATCCTAGACCCTTTATGATTCCCACTGGAATACTCCTTATAGCTCATGCTCCTGAAACGTCTTTTCCATCAGACCACACCACTTTGATGTTTGCGATTTCACTGATGTTCCTGACATTCAAGGAATTGAGGGGACCAGGTGCGATATTATTCGTACTTTCATTCATCAGTGGACTTGCGAGGGTTTATGCAGGGCTTCACTTTCCTATGGATATAGCTGGTTCTCTATTCGTTGCTGTATTTTCTATGGGTTTATTGTTGACCTTGAAGCAGTATTTAATTCCAGTTAATGGCATTTTGATTGTTTACTATGAGAATACTGTGAATAAACTGCACAAATGGCAATAATTAACAAAATCAGTATCGGTTGATCCAGGAAAGATAGCGTTGTACTTTTAACTGACGAAGACTTGACAGTACCTTTATTTAGCAAAAATTTTATAACAAGTATGTAACTTGTGGTGAAACTATGGCACGGAAAAAGATTTTGATAACAGTTGTTGTGATTGCATTGATGGCATTTACACTTGGATGCACGGAGAAATCCCAGCCTGTGCAAAGCGGAAAAAACAGAATAGCCACCATCGAGACCAATAAGGGTATAATAAAATTCGAGCTATTCGAAAAAGAGACCCCTATCACTACAAAAAACTTCATAGAATTGGCGCAGAGCGGTTTTTATAATGGTCTCACATTCCACAGGGTTGAGCCAGGGTTCGTAATTCAAGGCGGGGACCCTAATGGAGATGGCACAGGCGGTTCAGATAAGACCATTCCTCTTGAAATAGCCCCTTCACTGACACATAAGAAAGGTGCAGTGGGTATGGCTCGTTCCGGCGACCCGAACAGTGCGTCATCTCAGTTCTATATAGTCCTTGCAGACGCAAAGTTCCTGGATGGGCAATATGCAGTATTTGGACAGGTCACTGAAGGACAGGATATTGCTGAAAGAATCGCAGTAGGCGATAAGATGCTGAAGATTACGATAGGAGAGAATTAACCAACAGGAGAATATAAAGCATACCCAAACGTGCGTCTTTAAACAGTACTTATTCCACCATCGCAATCTCCCACATAGACCGTGACTATCCCGAAAGTCAGGTCAAAATATTCAACATGCGAGATACCTGCATCTTTCATAAGTTCAACAAACTCATTTCTTTTTGGGAATGCCATCACTGAAGCAGGAAGATAATTGTAAGGATCATCCCTTTTGGATATAATCGCCCCCACTAACGGTAAGATCTTCTTGAAATAAAAATAATAAAAAGATCTAAAAACCTCGTTCTCAGGTAAAGAGAATTCCAGAACAACCACGTTGCCCCCTTTTCTGACCACACGGTTCATCTCGGATAAGGCTTTCTTTATATCTGCGACATTCCGTATCCCAAAAGCTACAATTGCGCCATCAAATGTTCCATCCTTAAAAGAAAGGTTCTCTGCATCGTTCTGGATGCAACTTACATTTTTTATATCCTTTTTTTTCAGTTTGGGCCTGCATAATCGCAGCATCTCATAACAAAAATCCGAAGCTATTACCCGGTTGTTTTTTGAAGCTTCTATTGCGACATCCCCCGTACCTGAACAGACATCAATAATATATCCTTGTGGAAGTTTTGATACGGCAAAGCGACGCCAGTATTTATCCTTTTCAAGGCTCAAGAGATGATTTAAAAAATCATACCTTTTGGAAATACCTGCGAACATACTCCGGACATATTCTTTTTTTTGCAATTGAGACATCATTACCTGCTGCTTTTAATCCAATCGAAATCATTTTACCAAAACATATAACTTATCTTAATAGTAAGTAGGTTCTTATGATAAAGGCAGAGAAAAACCCGGATAAGAAATCTGAAGTAATGCGCAACATCCTCAATATCTCAAAGAGACTTGCAAAGGATAATCAGGGAGCTCTTTTCGTAATTACTGATAGGAAGCAAATTGAAGGAAATTACCGTCTTCATTATCCTCAGATCCAGTTCGCGGGAAATTTACTCAGTAAGGGCATGGATGCTGTTGTTGAAAAACTTGCTACGCTTGACGGGGCCATGATATTTACCCCTGACGGGGAAATGGTTGCATACGGAGCAAGGATATTAAAATCCGAAACGCTTCTTGGTTTCGGGACAAAACATGCAGCAGCCAGAGGGATTACTTTGTATGACGAGACGATCACAGCTATCCTTGTCTCTGAGGAGACAGGATGGATAAAAATATTCCAGAAAGGCGAGATAGTACTTGAAACAGATGCAGTGGATATCGAACCTTCCACACTTGATAAAGTCTCACGTTTCCTCACGAACCAGGATACTGCGCTTCTTGCAAGCGCGGGTATAGCCGCAGCAGCTGTTGGCGCCGGGCCTGTATTGATAGTTGGCGGCGCATATATGATGATAAAGCCAGCAGGCCAGATGATATCATCTGCATTAAAGAAAGAGAAAAAATAATATGTTGCATTTTACAAAACTTCACGGGAATGGAAATGATTTCATCCTGATCGATGAATATAATGAAAAAATCATCCGGGATAATAAAAAAGCCGGTTTTGCGTTAAAATACTGCGACCGCCGCTTCGGAATAGGAGCAGACGGTGTGCTTTTTCTCGGAAGATCCGATATAGCGGATATCAGGATGCGGATTTTCAATTCAGATGGCACAGAACCAGAGATGTGCGGCAATGGCGTGCGCTGTCTTGTGAAATATGCACTTGATAAAGGGTATATACAGGATAAAGCAGCTGTCCAAACGCTTGCGGGTGTTCTTACCATATCTTCGCGGCGCGAAGAAAAAACGTGGATTTCGGTCAATATGGGAAAACCGCAATTCCAGAGGACACAAATACCAGCTAAAGGATCAGGGGAATTTCTCAATGTGGCTTTGCATGGATATGAAGTATCTGCGGTTAACACAGGAGTTCCACATGCAGTGATTTTTGTAGATTCACTTGATGATCCTGAATTAATGTCCATAGCGCCGGATATCCGTTATGACCCGATCTTTCCGAAAGGAACTAATGTGAATTTCGTGCACCTTGATTCCCGGAATGAAATAACTATTCGCACTTATGAGCGGGGAGTTGAGGGTGAGACATTTTGCTGCGGCACCGGTTCAGTAGCCTCTGCAGCAATAGCATATCGCCTTGGAAAGACCGGAAAATCAGTTAAAGTGAATACGAAAGGCGGGGAATTGAGAATTACGCTGGATGATGCCGCCTGTATGGAAGGAACCGCCGAGTGTGTATTTGAAGGAATGTTGGAATTTACACCATAGAACTGAAAATCACTCTTGATACAACAGTCGTAACTGTGAACACCATTATCGACATGGGCAGGGTTTGTCCCAGATCGTACATGAATTGAGGCCTGTCATCGCCATACTCGAACCCGCCCGCAAACCTAGTAAGCATTATTACCAGTAAGACCATATATATTCCCACGACAAGCAGGAAAATATCAGGGGGGACTGTCTGGGTTAGTCCAGTTCCTGCATCTTTCATAAAATCCCCGATGTTGTATTCGTCAGGCAAATTACCTGTTTCCTTTGCGATATTTTGCAATATCTTCTGGATCACTTCGGAAAGAGCAAGCGTAACTCCTGCTATGAGCGGGGCAAATATAATGGCTGTTGACCTCATAGTGGAAGTAACATCATACAACCCCCTCTTGATATTTGCCTCCACCTCCTGTAATTCCTTCAGGTGGTCTGCCAGCTTTATGATCGCCATGCCTGCTGCCTCGTGGCTTCTATGGACACTCTCGGTCAGAAGTTTCATCATCGTATGCACCCTGTCTGAATAAATATCCTTGAATGCTCCATATTCCTCGTTGAAAATAGCGCCATGCAATGTGGTCCGCATGCATGTGAGATTTTTTGCAATATCTGCAAAGGCTTCGCCAATTTTCGCCCCTTTCATCGTTTCTGATGTGTGCGCGAAGGCTTCTTCTGCTGATCGTCCTTCTGATATCCTCCGGCCAAGGATGAACATGGCATCAGCAAACTCATTTTCAATCTGTTTTATCTCATCTCGTATTTTCTTATAAGGTGTATATAGTCCGAGGCAATATATCGTGATCATCGCAGTTATTGCCCAGATGATCGGGAAAGTGGGTAAAACCAATCCAGCCATGGCTTCTTTTGATATAATATTGAAAGGGTTGCCAAAATAAAGAAGAATATATCCTGAAAAACCCACTGTTGTTCCGATCAGCAATGTGACAGTAATTATAATTTTCCTTATTGACCTGATATTTGAAAGGTCAGGATGTTTATCTGAAATATTCGGCGGTGAAAAAGTGGCAGGCCGCTGGAGTAAAATAAATTCTGAATATATAAAAGTAAAAAGAGGCAGTCCGATATTGTAGATCAATACAAGGGTTACCGTATCCATCCTTACGCCAACGATGCTTACGGCCGGTATCAATGCCACAAGAGCAAGAGGGATCAATATGAAAATAGAGTACAGGACATAAGTCGGGGTTTTAAGTTTAGCCGCAAATGCATCCATCATGGTTTTTGTCCCCTCAAGAACTATGTCAAGTGATTTGTTAAGGGTCATAATTCTCTGGGCTTCATCCGGTTCGCTTGTAGAACTTTTTACAAGGTGAAGCGAACGTTTGAAATATTCGCTGTTCTTACCCCACTGGTTTGCAAATCCGATAAGCGCTTCATCGATATTGCTATATACGCGAATATGGATGTCCCAGATAAGTTTCTTTAAGTCCCTTGCAAGGGGCCTGAATGAATTGTCAGCTGCAAAAATTATAGCTCTTTCCATATTGGGAACAAGCTTCATTGACATAACAATGTAACTCTGGATTTCCGGGATATCTCCAAGCGTATGGATTTTTAAGAATTTTGCATGTATCTTGGGATACTCACTCAAGTAAATCATTACAATTATGGGAACAAGTGCAGTAAAAACCGCCGCAAAAATTATTGAATTTCGTTCATACGTGGAAATGCTAAATAAAATAATATCAAGGCCAACTAATGAAATGAATAACAAAAGGCCGCCAGTATAGGAAAGTATGTGGGTTTCCCATGGCTCAAGTTCAAATCCGGAAAAATCTAATGCAGCTAAGAACTCATTACTTGCGGTTTTTTCGCTTTTTTTCCTGTACTCATCAAGATCCCTCACAAGCCAGCTAAAATGTTTAACAGAAAAACGGCAGGCACGGCAATACAGATTCTGGTTATCGTCCATAAATTATCTTACCTGTTTTTCTCCACGAAATCATGGTACCATGCCATCCACCTATCATAAACACCATGGAAATCCATTTTTCCTTTATCATCCTGCATCTGTTCAAGGTAAAGACAAAAAGCATTGTTTGCCTTCATTACCATGTCCGATTCCACAAACCTGGGATGCAGTTTTCCAACTTTTGCGATCGTTTCTTTGATCCTTGCCCGCACCTTTATATTAAGAGATGCTTCATCAATGCCCATACCCCATTTATGGGCGATCTTACTGACAAGTTCCGAACCTCCCCTGTCAAGCAGATCACTCGCTACAAGCTTATCCTGGGCTGCATCAAATACCATTATATCATTAAAAATATCATCCGCATCCGGATGTTCTTCCCATTCTCCCCCTGTTACTTCGGCTATTTCCACAACTCTTTTTTTCTTCTTCATTGTGCCGCTGATCCTCACATTCTGTGCTACAATGACAGCGTCCGTCGACCTGAATGATGGAGCAGGTACTCCAAGGCTGTTGACAATGCGTTCATATACTGCCCTTGTGGATGCGCCATGGATCGTACCTATAACTGAATTTCCGGAGGCTCCTACCTGCATTGCCTCGTATAATACTTTTACTTCAGGACCTCTCACTTCACCAAGTACCAGGGTGGCATTTCCCATCCGCAGGGCTGCGCGAAGCGCTGTTTCGGGATTGACCTCGATGTTAGTTCCACCTACTGCAGACTTTGTATTCATTCCCTGTATCTTGCAGCCAAGTTTTTGCAGATTTTCAATAGGAAGCTCAGGAGTGTCTTCAATAGTCAGGATCCTGTATTTCTGGGGGATCTCAAGAAGCAAAGCGCAAAGGAGGGATGTTTTTCCTGAACCGACACCACCGGCTACAAGGATAGAAGACTGGCCATCCATAAGGAAACTCAATAAACCAGCAGCAAGCGGAGTTATCGAGCCTGTGTTTATCAGTTTCGGAAGTGTCCATGGATTTCGTGCATGTTTTCGGAATGCATATGCCAATCCGCCCGATGATAGCGGGTCTCCGATCACCGACACTCTTGTCTTGAACTCCGGAAGATCCATATCAAGGACGGGATTTGCTTCCCCGAATGGTCTTCCGCTTATCGCCCTGAACCGCGTTATCATGGAATCGATATCATCCTGGGATAAATAGATATTTGAAAAACATTCTTCGCCATCAACTACGACATGGATGGGATTTATGTCAGCAGGTGAATTTACATATACATCAGTAACACGTTCATCAGAAAGCACATCTTCCAGTATGCCTAGACCAGTTGTGTATTTTGCAAGTATATCTGATAGAACGTTTATTTCATCCGGGATAAGTTTTAAATCCTTCTCTCCGGCCTCCTCTGAAATCATTTGTGTTCCAAGCCGTGCAAAATAATCCCTTGAATTAGCGGATTCTGAAAAATTGATATCCTTTGGCCTGTGCCTCATTAGTTTTTTCCGGACTGATTCGATAATTTCCAGTTCTATCGGGCGCATGTTATCATATTCCGGGGGAATCGTAAAATACAGGCTCTCCGGCCTGTCAGTAAGCGTGTAGATAGTTATTGGCAGGATCCTTCCGCAGGATCTTTGCACGTCATATCTTTCAAGAAATTCAGTATTTGATGGCGGAGCGGTGTATATCCTTGTGGTGGAAAAACCCGGCCTGACGAGTGATTTAATAATATTCCTGTAATATTCCGGACTTTCCACTTCACCTTTCATCCGGTCTGCAAGCATTGGTACAGTGGATATCATTTTTTCTAATAATGATATAAAATTGGATTCAATACTAACTTTCGCATTCGATTTTTGAAGGGTCTTGATTTTTTCTCTTATTTCCGAATATGCTTTTACCGGGTCGGAAGTACTTGCATTTATAATTGAAAGCAGCCATTCTTTCCACTGGATTTCAAATAGTTCACATCCCTTCCCAAATTCTGAATTTTTATATTCGTGGATATTATTAATGAATCGAGCCAGAAGATATAGGAAATCCAGGTTTTCCATTTCATAGTCCCGGTCAAAAAGATGAGAGAGCACAAGGCGATTTGCTGCGGGTTCGGAGTTAAGGATCTGGAAAATATATTCCCTGCAGGTTGGATCTGTGATGGATGATGAACCCGACTTGCAGTTCTTGCAGTCAAGAATAATTACACGCTGGTGTTTATATTTTCTAACCTTATAAGAACAAATTTTTTTTCCATCTTTCTTTTTACCGGTCAATGACTTTAGCGTATCAACTATTGACGCGGTACGCAGAGCCATTTTCCTGTTGATTTGTTTTGTGTCCATTTTTAATTAAATATAATATTTTATTCCACCCAATTGAGGATAATCTAACTGTAAATCCCATGATTATTTAAATTTATCCGAACTTAAGTATAATAATTATTAGTATTATAATAATATAAATTAGAATTATTATGATTATAATAAGTATTTGTTACATAAAATAATAACATAAATATTAAATAGTTTGCGCAGCATTTACCATCTGGTAAGATCGGGTATCTTATGCCTCTTGAAACCACAAACCTTTCAGAAGATAAAATAATCTCACAGGATCTTCGAAACTCAGGTGTCACCCATAAACAATACGTGATCGGAAGGAGAGATACGGATACTGACACAGGTACTCTGAACGTGGGAAGATACCTCGCTCTTGATAAGTCCATGGGATCAAAAGTCCAGATGGATGCATTAAGACCACATGCTATTCTTATTTGCGGTAAACGCGGATATGGAAAGTCCTATACAATGGGAACATTGATAGAAGAACTTGCAACACTAACGGATAATGTGAATATTGCATCTCTTGTTATTGATACGATGGGAATTTTCTGGACCATGCGCCACCCAAATACCAAGGAAAAGGATATTTTATCAAAATGGGGTTTTTCTCCTGTAAGTACCGACATAGAATTGTATGTCCCGGAAGGGAGCGTTGGGCATTATGAAAAAATGCATATTGATGTAAAGCCATTTTCAATTCCTCCATCGGAACTTTCAGGGTATGACTGGTGTTCTTTATTTGGCCTTGACCCGGTAAGTCCGATAGGTGTTTTCATAATGAAAACAATTGAAGATATCAAGGAAAACGCGCAAGAAATCTCTTTGAAGACGATCATGGATTTTGTAAAAAAGGATAAAGAACAGGATACGACTTTGCGAAATGCCGCTAATAACTATTTTCGCTCGGCAATTTCGTGGGGAATATTTCATGAAAAAGGGATTATTTTTTCCGATATTATCCGGAAAGGAAAGGTGATCGTTCTTGACCTTAGCTCGATTGACAACCAGAATATCAAGGCCATTGCTGTTAAGATCCTTGGCTCTAAAATTTATCATGAAAGTATAAGATCGAGGCGAATTTATGAACAAAGGAAAATGGGAGAAAGTCCGGATGAAGAAGGCATTCCCATGGTCTGGATGTTCGTAGATGAAGCGCATTTATTTTTACCCCGTGATGCCAGGACGCCTGCAACAGATATACTTGTGACTGAATGGCTAAGGCAGGGAAGACAACCCGGTCTTTCTATAATTTTTGCAACACAGAGGCCAGCTGCGCTTCACCCCGATGTCATGTCACAAAGTGATATTATAATCTGCCATCGCCTTACAGCACAGGATGACATAACTGCTCTTGAAGCTGTTCGTCCTACATATATGCGGGAAGGAATAGGTGACTCCCTGAGAAAGATGGGGACTGAAAAAGGAGTGGCATTCATAGTTGATGATAATTCCGAGTCCGCTCATGTTGTCCGTATGCGCCCCAGGAAAAGCTGGCATGGTGGTGACGAGCCAAGCGCACTTCTGAAATTTTAGAAAATCGGGTCAAAGGAGTAGAGAACCCTGCGCCTTTCAAGGCGCAAATGAATCAGACCCCTTGAAATAATACTTTCACACTACTAACATCAGTAATATCTATCATGAAACGAATGCAATCGCTAAATGAATAAATCCTGCAAGTTCCGAATCTATCCAAACAAGAATCAAGAGGTTAAATTGAACAGGACTCTTGCTACTTGCAGACATCTTTATAACGATTGTCTTGGAGAACGAAAACGACAGGCTGAGCTTAACAGATTGAAAAAGGATTTTGATGTATTTCCGTGGGGCAAACCCGAATGGGTTAACTATTACGAACAGAAAAGAGAATTGGCAGTCACAAAAACATCATTCCAGAAAGATGTCTATTCTCAGGTACTTCAAGATGTGATAAAAAGAGTCGATAAGAGTTTCAAGAATTTCTTTAATGGCTTTGGCTATCCACGGTTTCAGGGAAGGAACAGGTACAACATTTTCACGTATCCCCAATCAGGTTTTGGACTTGAAGATGGAAAACTCAATCTCTCGAAAATAGGGAATATCAGGATAATCCAGCATAGAGAGATTGAAGGCAAAATCAAGACCTGTACGATCAAAAAAGATATTGACCAGTGGTATGTTTCATTTTCATGTGAAATTGAAGATCATCCTCCGGTCAAGATCAAGACCAAAACAGGAATTGATGCAGGGCTAATTTCACTGATAACCCTGAGCAGCGGGGAAGAGATTGAACCGCCAAAATTCCTGCGAAAATCGGAAGGAAAACTGACACTGGAACAGAAGCGGTTAAGCTGGAAAAAGAAGGGGTCGGGGAAAAGGAATAAGCAGCGAATCATTGTTTCAAAAACCCATAGAAAAATCAGGAATCAAAGAACAGATTTTGCTCATAAAACGTCAAGAATGCTTGTCAATAATTATGACCATATCAAGTTTGAGGATTTGCAGATCAAGAACATGGTTCGGAATCATCATCTTGCTAAATCAATATCCGATGCTGGCTGGAATCAGTTGATGAATTTCACGAAATTCAAGGCAGAATGTGCCGGAAAAGTAGTGGAGTTCGTTAATCCGGCTGGAACATCCCAAACCTGTATCTGTGGATATCCTGTACCGAAAGACCTGTCATTGAGGATACATCGGTGTCCTCAATGTGGTCTTGTAATGAAACGTGATCGGGTATCTGCGATATTGATCGAAAATAGACCGAGTACGGTAGGAACTACCGGAATTAACGCCCGTCAAGGACTACTCATAGAGGGTCGATGCAGCGGGACGCTCCGTGGCTTTAGCCCGGAGTGGTTCACATTTGACGGTAAATACTATAATCCAGGTGTGGCGCGGTTTTCATGCATATATGCTCAATAAACCGCTCAGCTTCTTGTTTTGATGCGAACCCTGTTGCCATTCCTCTATCCCATTCAACGATGATTCCTGTTTTAGAATTTTTTGACATATAACCCTTCCTCACAATTGTTATTTAATAGAGTATAATCCATCAAGATATTTAAATTTATCTAAACGAAATTATAATAATGGTAATGATTATTATCGGATTGTTATTATAATACTAGTAATGATTAGTATCGGATTGTTTTTAGACATTTACGGGCTCGCTGGGATTTGAACCCAGGTCCTAGGCTCCGGAGGCCCAAGTACTATCCGGACTATACTACGAGCCCAATATTATGGTTTTATGGATCAACATGGAAAAACCACATTAATAATAAGTTTGAAATTCTTCTCCTTTTCCAGCGCTAATAGAGTGGTACTACTATAAATAAACCCGGTTAGATACATTATGGTTTTAAACTTGCAGGACAATAAAAACTCGTGAATTTCAGGACAAAGGAATTTTTGAGGAAAAGGTTTGCAGATTATTACATGAACTCCCAACCTGACCTGCCTCATGATTTCACGAGGCGCGAATGGGGTTTTATATTCTTTGATGAACTTCCCGAAGTCGTGATGCGCCGCCACAAAGCTTTTTCCAGGGAAAACGAAGCGCTGGATTATATTCGCGGGATGGTTCCGGCGCATGCGTACCATTCTGCTGCATATTACGAATTCCCCGGCGCTGGCACCATGAAAGAGAAAAAATGGCAGGGAGCTGACCTGATCTTTGATCTTGATGCAGACCATTTGCCAGGAAAAGCAAGGTCATATTCAGAAATGCTTTCAAATGTAAAATCCGAAACCGGGAAGCTCCTTGAGTTTCTCCTTGAGGACTTTGGCTTTTCCGAAAATTATGTGAGCATAGTATTTTCAGGAGGTCGTGGGTACCATATACATGTGCGTGACCCGAAGGTGCTTAGGCTAGAAAGCGCTGAACGAAGGGAAATCGTGGATTATGTGAGCGCTACGGGATTGGATCCAAAATATTTTTTCGAACCAGAAAAACATGTGGTTCAAACCTTCGGAAAATTTAAGAAAATACAACTGGATTCATCAAAGAGAATAATTTCTTTTGATAAAGGATGGGGTAAACGAATAAGTCAATTTCTAATTCATTTTTTAATAGATATTTCAAAAAAAGATTATTTGGAAGCTTCAAGTCAAATTGAAAATTTAATTAGAAATTATAATTTGAAAAATGCTAACATCAAAAACATTTCAGAAGAGATGATACAAAGAATAATTCAAGATGCAAAAAATTATAAAATGAATATTAAACAAATTTCAGCTGAAATAGATATTCCCGAAGAAAAGGTTCGAGACGTATTAATTATTAATAATTTGTGGAATTTTAATTTAGAAACAACAGCTAAATTAAGAAACCTTAAGAAATATGCAGAAAATCCAAAATCTATAGAGATGATTAAAAATGGAAAAATTGACTTTCCAAAAATTACGTATCTGTTTGATGCAATAGTTTATCAAGCCGTTCAAGACGAAAGTATTCATTTAGGAGGTGGCCATACAGATGAACCCGTTACAGCCGATATCCGGCGTCTTATAAGGCTGCCTTCCTCTCTTCATGGCGGTTCAGGGATGCGGGTCGTGCCGTTGTCACATTCTGAATTCAAAAATTTTGAGCCTCTTAATGATGCCGTGGTATTCAGTGAAAGGATTATTGATATAGAGGTTATCCCGCCTCTTCGTCCCCAGAATTCAAAAGTTGAAATGAAAGGAAAAAGCTTTACAGTTACAGAAGGTAAGAACACCCTGCCAGAATATGCGGCAATCTATCTAATGTGCCGCGGAGCTGCTGAATATGCCTGAAAAACCTGAAAAATCCCGGATAAATCTTGAGAACATACTGAAAGTAGAAAGAGAGGAGCGAAAGAAACTTGTTCCCCTTGAGCATGATTTTTACGGGAATATAGTCCAACAGATCCAGGGCCTTGAAGATGAAAAACGCAAGATCAATGATCAGTACAGTACAAAGCATGCCATTATCGAGGATGAACAAAAAACGGTCAAAAACGCTATCGAGAGCATAATATATAAGCGGACGACCAAAATAATCAATGAAGCAAGGTATAATGCAGAAATGTCCCTTCATGAGACTTCAAGACAGAAGGAAAAACAAAACCTTGATTCCATGACCAGTGAAGAAAGGATATTCTATAACAGGCTTCTTGAAGTGATGACGGAATGGAGAAGTGAAATAGTCAACAGGATATTCAATAGAGAGAAGCTGGTCTATCACCAGCCTGTAGTTTTGCCGGGGGAAGACAGGTTACCCGAATTACTTCCCACGCAGAGAAACGATATAATTAAAGAACTTCCAGAGAAAAGCGATATAAGTAAACAACCTCCGGAGAAAAACGATATAAGTAAACAATCCCCGGAAAAAAATGATATAAGTAAAGAGCTTCCAGACAAAAAGGATATAAGTAAAGAATACATTGTGGTGCGTCTGCTAAAAGACATTCCAACATTTGTAGGAGTCGATGGACGCAATTATACACTGGCAAAGGAAGATGTTGCTGTGTTATCGACGGTGAATGCTAAAGCATTGATCAATCGCAAAGCAGCCATTCAGATCATGGTTAAAAGGTGATTCTCATGAAAATACCCAAAAACTTCAATACATATTGTCCGTCATGCAAGACCCATACACCGCACGTAGTGGAAAGAGTAAAAAAGGGGCAAGCATCGACATTGACAAGAATAGTCAGGCAAAAGGCCAGGCATACAGGGATCGGAAATTCAGGCAAATTCTCAAAAGTACCCGGAGGGGACAAGCCCACAAAGCGTATTAACCTGAGATACAGATGCAAAACCTGTAAGAAAGCACATCAGAAACCCAAATGTTTCAGGTCAGGGAAATTCGAGATCGTGGAGTCTTAATTATGGAACCAAAGAGCAGATTTTTAAAAGTAAAATGTAACGACTGTGAGAATGAGCAGGTCATTTTCGGATGCGCAAGCACTCCCGTGACCTGTCTTGTATGCAACAGGACACTTTCCGAACCAACAGGCGGTAAAGCATTCGTAAAAACACAGATCATAGAGGTTCTTGAGTGATGGAAAGAAGCGGATGGCCCGATGAAGGTGACAATGTTGTATGCAGCGTTAAGAGGGTTACCGATTTTGGGGCTTTCGTAGAACTTGATGAATACGGACATAAAGAAGGATTGATCCATATATCGGATGTGGCTTCCGGCTGGGTCAAGTACATAAGGGACCATGTGAGGGAAGGCCAGAAGATAGTCTGCAAAGTACTCTATGTTGATACGGCAAAACATCATATCGACCTTTCGCTCAAGGATGTAAATGAGCACCAGCGCCGTGAAAAGATCCAGCAATGGAAGAATGAACAGAAAGCGGAGAAATGGATCGAATATGTTGCCAAGACCGCTAAAATAAGCACAGAAGACCTTCCCAAATTGACTGACCTTTTCTATGCCAAATTTGGCAGTGTTTATGCAGCATTTGAAAATTCAAGATCTGAAGGTGCATCGTTCCTGACAAAAATTGGAGTGGAAAAAGAAGTTGCTGATGCGATCACAAAAGTCGCGAATGATAACCTGAAAAAACCGCAGGTTGATATATCAGGTTATATAGACCTGACATGCTATCTCCCTGATGGGATAGAATATATACGCAAAGCCCTTATCGCCGCAAATAAAGTCAATAGTAATGATATAAAGGTAGATATTAGTTATGTGGGCGCACCCAGGTACAGGATTCATGTTATAGCGCCTGATTATAAGAAGGCTGAAGGCGTACTTAAGAACGCAGCGCAATCGGCTATCAAGATAATAGAAAAAGCAGGTGGAAATGGTGAGTTCTACAGGCATAGTGAACAAAAAGCCGGCTCGTAGTATCAAAAACTGCACCTATGGTATCAAAGATCAGAAAATGCAAATGTGGGAGATACACGCTAAAGGAAATCTGTCCCCTGTGCGGCTCCCCGACAAAATATTCTCGTCCTGCCCGGTTTTCTCTTGAAGACAGATATGGGAAATACAGGCGGATAACCAAGAAAACAGAATCATGATCAAGACAACAATCTTACGGACAAAAAAACCCAGGCTTAAAGACCCTATACTTATCGAAGGGCTCCCCGGGGTCGGGCATGTGGGGAAACTTGTGGCAGAACATATGATCGAGGAACTGGGCGCAAAAAAAATAATGGAAATTTACTCTCCGCATCTGCCCCCCCAGGTCATTGTTGAAGATGACGGTACTGTCAGGCTTGTAAAAAATGAATTATATGCATATAAATCAAAAGGTAAAAATGATATATTAATACTCATTGGGGACCACCAGAGCGCTACGAATGAAGGACACTATGAATTGACCGGTGTATTCCTTGATATAGCAGAAGAATTCAAGGTAAAGCGAATTTATGCCCTTGGGGGATATGGTGTTGGCCAGCTCGTCGAGACTGATGCAGTTCTTGGGGCAGCTAATAATATTAAACTAGTTAAGGAATTGAAAGGATACGGTGTTGAATTCAAGCCCAATGAACCAGGCGGCGGTATTGTGGGAGCATCAGGATTACTCCTCGGCCTTGGGGAATTGCGCGGTATTGATGCAGCCTGCCTCATGGGTGTAACATCAGGATATCTTGTTGATCCTAAAAGCGCCCAGGCCGTTCTTAAAGTTCTTTGCAAGATCCTTGAAATAGAAGTTGATATGGCAGCCCTGGAAGAAAGGGCCTCAGAGATGGAAAAGATAGTCGCAAAACTGCGGGAAATGGAACAGGGACAGATGCCGGCTTCAACAGATGAGGATTTAAGATATATAGGTTAAATTTTTTAAAAAAATAGTATTTGATGGCTTATAGCCATCACTGATCTATTCGACCTTGAGCGGTGTTTTCTTCTTGATCTCGGTCTTGGGCATCTTAACTTCAAGAATCCCGTTCTTATAGGTTGCTTTTGACTTGTCAGGATCTACCGGCGACGGCAGAGAAATTGCCCGATAATAACTGCCGCTTCGTCTTTCCCTGTAGATATAGCCTTTTTCTTCCTTCTTTTCTTCTTGTTTTGTCTCGGCCGATATCTCAAGCCTGTCCTCTGTGACATTGATATGGATGTCCGGCTTTTCAAGACCTGGCATCTCTGCTGTTGCAGTTATCTCTTTATCGCTTTCCACCACATCTATAAAAGGTTCACGATTTTCGGCAGGAACAATAGCACCGCTTTCTCCCGATGATAATAAATGCCTTGATGCTGGTCTTCCCCAGAAGTTCTCAAACATCCTGTTCATAGTGTCTTCAAATTTTCTAAAATCATCCCATGATTCTACCATTACTAACTAACCTCCAATAGTATTTCTGTGAATGATCATATTTAAGTTTAACGCCGTCATCTATTTGAGCATACCTGCCAATTCAAATTATGTGACCGAACACAGGATAAAACTTTTTGGTATTTGCGGAAGCCCGAAAAAAGGCGCAACTGATTACATTGTGCAGGAAGCATTAAAATATGCAAAAGAAAAATATAACGTTGAGACTGAATATTTTTCTGCAATGGGAAAAAAAATGAACTTCTGCATCCATTGCGATTACTGCATACGTGAGAAAATAGGATGCATCCATAAAGATGATCTGCAGGAGGTTTATGAAAAACTCAAATGGGCTGATGCTGTCATAATAGGGACACCGGTATATCAGGGATCGGTCAGCGGACAAACAAAAGTCATAATGGACAGGTGCAGGGCGCTTGCAGCCCAGGACTCACATTTTATCCTTAACAAACCCGGGGCAGCTTTTGCTGTTGGAGGCGACCGCATTGGCGGGCAGGAATCATCGATCCAGGCGATACTGGACTTTTATATAATCAATGAAGCAATTCCAGTCGGTGGAGGCTCTTTCGGGGCGAACCTTGGCGGAACGTTCTGGTCAAAGGACAAAGGAGCACAAGGGGCAAAAGAAGATGAGGAAGGATTAAAGAGCATGCGTAAAACAATGATTCGTTTGATCAAATTGGCTTCAATTTTGAATAATAAAAAATCCAATGAAAATAATTTAAAATAATATTGGGATATATTAAAGTATAAAAAGAACAATATTCACCCGAACTTATGGGTATGAAGAGCCTATTGTGTAATCTGCGGCAAGAAAAGTGGGGGTACCATTAACATGGTAACTAAAGATATCTCGGAAAAGAAGAAACTTGAAATCAGCCTGAAAGATTCAGAAGCAAAATACCGCGACCTGTTTGAGAATGCCCAGGACCCCATGTACACCCTGGATATGAATGGTACTTTCCTTGCAATGAACAATGTGGGGCTTAATGCACTTTGCGCAACAAAAGATGAAGTAATCGGAAGCAACATATCAGAATGGCTCACACCTGAAAGCATGGAAATTGCCAGGAATAGACTGAAGGAATATGCTGACGGTATATATATGGGGCCAACGGTCTATGAAATGGTCCGAAAAGACGACAAACACATATGGGTTGAGATTAAAAATAGATTTATCTGGGACGGAGGAAGGATAACAGGCACTCACGGTATTGCAAGGGATGTGACCGAACAAAAGAAAATGGAACAGGAACTAAAGGAATCCGAAGCAAAATACCGCGACCTGTTCGAGAATGCCAATGACCCGATGTACACAATCGATATCGCAGGTTTCATCAAGACAATGAACAAGGCAGGATTGGAGATATTGGGTGGGACAGAAGAAAATATCATAGGTTCACATATTTCAAAATGGCTAACTCCCGAAAGCATGAAATCTTCGCAATCAGTTTTGGAAAAACAAATATCGGGAGAAACATGGGAATTTCCTGTGCCTATTGAAGTGATAAGTATTGATGGAACACATAAATGGGGTGAAGCCAGGACAAGAATATTAAAAGAAGGCAATATTATCACCGGAATCCATGGCGTAGTAAGAGATATTACTGAAAAAATAAAAATAGAACAAAGACTCTTAGAATCAGAAGCAAGATACCGCGACCTTTTTGAGAATGCAGATGACCCTATGTACACAATTGACATGGATGGTATATTCCAATCAATTAATAACGCTGGTTGCAAGATACTTGAAGCCAAGAAAGAAGAGATAATAGGTACCCATATTGTCAGATGGCTCACTCCTGAAAGTTTCGAATCAGCAAAGCAAAGGATTAAAAAAAATTTGTCAAATGTATCTATTGAAGAACCGGTAATATATGAACTGGTATGCAATAATGGGGAGCACCGATGGGCTGAGATAAGAACACGTCCCATCAAAGAAGGAAACAGGATTACTGGAATTCATGGCATAGGACGCGATATAACTGAGAAAATAAAATTGGAACAAAAGCTCAATGATTATCGTGTAAAACTGGAAAAATCCTATGAGGAATTGTTAGAAGCAGATAATGTCAAAACTGAATTCATGTCAAATGTCACTCATGAATTATTGACACCTCTTACATCCATCAGAGGTTTTGTTGAATTGCTTAATGATGAAACAATGGGTAAGATCAATGCAGAGCAAAAAAAGAGCCTTGAAATAATACTTCGTAATTCTGACAGGTTGATAAAGCTTATAAAAGAATTACTGGATACTTCAAATCTGGAAAATAATAAACTTGGATTGCAGTTCGGGCTTGTTTCCTTAAACAGTATTCTTTCAAAAACCATACAGGATATCCATCCACAGGCTAATGATAAACAAATTACTATCATCAAGCATATTCAACAACTTCCTGAAATATGGGGAGATGAAGAAAGACTGGTACAGGTCATAACGAATTTACTCATTAATGCAATAAAATTTACACCTCATAAAGGAAAAATCACAATTAAAGCAAAAGAAGATATTGAACATATCAAAATCCGTATTTCAGATACTGGTATTGGTATTCCTGCTGATAAATTAAATAGTGTATTTGAAAGATTCTACCAGGTTGACGGGTCAGCAAAAAGGAAATACGGTGGCGTGGGACTCGGGCTTTCCATTTGCAAAAGCATAATAGATAAACACTATGGAAAGATATGGGCCGAGAGTAACGGCAAGGGAAGTACTTTTTATATACTCCTGCCAAAATTAGAATATAAAGAAGGAGAATATAATGTTTGATCCGGGGATTGAAGCCGGGAGGATATGGGCTTCTTTTTATAAAAGCTGGATAATAGCAAAACGAAATTTCTTCACTATTTTTGAGGTGATATTCTGGCCATTTATCGGTCTTATGTCTATTGGTCTTATGGCAACATTTTTTTCAATGGCACAAACCACAATATCTTTTCTCCTGATAGGTGCGATCGCTCTATCCATCATCCAGGTATGCCAGATAGATATCGCATATGTGATGCTTTTTGATATGTGGAGCAAAAGCGTGAAACACACATTCATGGCTCCGGTCAGGGGCTTTCACCTCATAATCGGCTCGCTTCTTTTTGGCATTCTTCGAAGCACACTTGTCTTTGTTATCCTCATGGTATTGTCCTTCTATTTTTTCAGCTTTGATTTTCTTATTGCCGGAATCTGGCCGACCGTGGTTTTTTTGGGGGGGCTTTTCCTGACCTCAGCCTCGATCGGGATTCTTGTTTGCATTTCAATTCTCAGGTTCGGACAGCGCGCTGAGGTGGTAGCCTGGACATTAACAGGGATAATGATGTTCATTTGCGGGATATATTATCCGGTTTCTATGCTTCCGCCGGCCATACAGATAATAGCAAAAGCGATCCCCCTTACTTATTTTCTTGAATACATGAGGTCTTTTTACGGATATGGGGAAGCAAATGTAATGTTTGGTTTCGGGCTGGGATTTTTTTATTTCATTATTGGCATGATAGTTCTTGATACTGCCATCATTAATGCAAGACGTTCCGGAATGCTTTTGAGGTTATCGGAATGAACAGTGAAATCACAACCCTAAACTTAGGGTTAAGTGTTCTCTATCCCTTGACCCAACATTATAAATAATTTTATTTTGACTTCAGTATCTTTTTATTATAATACTTTTCATATTCGCTGATCAAAACCTCTGCATATTCATTCCATGACCCGTCTGGCACGAAATTATAATCTGAAAGTTCCCTGACAAGTTCAATTCTTTCGATCTCTTCGGGTTTTTTCTTTCCCTGGTATATTCTTTCAAATATCTCACCAACAGATATAAGACCGATCTGCGCATCCCCTATGCGTACCAGGGTTATTCTGTCATTATTTGATTGACGATTCATCTTTTCCATTTAGATTACCTCCTTTCTACCAGAATTTGATTTGAATTGTTAAACATTTTTTTCATTTTAACCGAATAGTCGGCATCAAGTAAAGGCATAGCACCCTCCCCGTCAGCTAATCTTTTTTGTTCCTTTCCTATTCTATATTATTGACCTCATATATAGTAACTTTTCGGTATAATACTGCTATCTTATTATTGGTTAACCCCTAAGAGGATAAATGAATGCCAAAAAACTCCATGCTTGAACAGGATAGAATACAAGCTATTGATTTTGTAAGAGGTATTGATATCATATTTATGGTTTTATTTAATTATTCTATCACTCTGGATTATTTCAATTTGATAAGGATACCATCAAATTATTTATACCACTATATCCTTCCTGTTTCTATCGCTTCTGTTTTTATTTTCATATCAGGTGTTACAGCTTATATAAGCTATCAAAAACAAAAGGAAAAATTAACCAGGAAGTATTTCATGCGGGGAATAAAGCTTCTTTTTTATGCAATATTAATAACCTTATTCACTTATGTTTTTGTCCCCCGGAATACGATATTTTTCGGGATACTGCATTTTTTTGCAGTTTCCTCTTTTCTCATACCTGTTTTTATAAAGTATAATAAGCTGAACCTGATTGCTGGTTTATTATTTATTCTGTCTGGCGTTTATTTACAGCAACAAACGTTCAGTTTTTCATACCTCTTTTGGCTTGGTTTCATTCCTGAAAACTTTTCCACATTCGATTATTTTCCTGTGATACCATGGCTGGGCGTCATTTTACTGGGTGTTTATTACGGGAAATATATAGCTGCAAAAACGCAAAAAATTAAGTTTAATAGCAATTTTTCAAATATATTTAAATTTTTGGGTAAACATTCGTTAACTGTTTATTTAATTCACCAGCCTCTACTTATTCTCTTCTTAATCGTTTTTGGGTTTAAATTATTTTAGCTCCTCAATAAAAATGAAATGTATGCATTAAAATTAGGGCTACGAAAAAATTTATTACATGCAAATGAATCTATGACTAGATGAAGGATACAATTATTTCATTATCACGAAAAAACAGGACAAACAATTTTTTGAAGAATAAGATCCAGTTAAAATGCAAATGTGGATTTTCCGAAAAAATTACTTATTATGATTTTCTATCAGGCGGGAAATTTGATGTCGGGCAGACCACCCAGATGGTCAGCACATATATTTCCGAATCTATATATGATGAAACAATCCGGGTGACTCCCCTGAATTTATCAAGGAAATGTCCGGTATGCGGTGAAGAAATTAGAGCAGTTTTCCCGATCTCAGTTGAAAATCTTATTCCTATGCTGCAAATGGCGCCTCCCGATCCTCTTATGTATGGGTGATAAAATGGATACGTTTGAACAACCAGGCATGGCGATTTATTATAGTACGTGAGTCTGGAACAAGGTCGCATTATCAAATCTTACCAAATATGGTCCTACTATTAAAAAAGCGCCCCTTTTGATAGTTGTTTTCCTGGACAAAGACCACATGTACCACTATGTAAAAGATGTACAATCAATAGGCGCATGTATCCAGAAGGAAAGAACTTGATCAACTTATTTTTCGGGAAAAATTCGGAAAAAGCTGGTAAAGCTCATCGTTTTTACTCAATCGATATCGTATGATGATAATGATAATTACAATTATATAATTATGGGTTAATAATATATACCATAGGAATTATTTACTTATTGTTGACGATTAATTTGAATAATCGCTGACATAAAAGGAGGAATAAAATGATAGTTTCACCATACTGCCAAAAACATGATATGGCCATAAGACTTCTAACGATTTCACATTGTGAAAGGCGGCAAGAGGAGGATTGCGAAGCCGGCCAGTGCGAACATTTTGGAATGCGGTTTTATTCCAAAAATGGTTTTTGAACTTTAAACCATTTTTTGTTTTTTGTTATTCTATTTCAGGAATGTATAGTTAAAAACTATCGGACTTTGCGATCTGATATGAAAAAATTAACAACTAACACGTACGAACTGAAACGAACTCACGCTATCCGGAGTTCGTTTCAGTTTGTATTAGTTCGTTGTTTTTTTCATGTTCATTTATGAACTACATTTAATGGCCGACTTTGCGGGAACAAAAATCATACACCGCAAAGGACGCAAAGTGATATATGTGAAATAAATTAGGTTCTTGACTATAATTATTCGTATCCCATAAACCTCGCCTGTATCAGTTTCCTATGAAATTCCGGTTTACTGATAACCTCATTCACAGCACGGGCTGCTTCTAATCCCTCTTTGACTGGCAATCCCCATATGTTTCGTCCATAAATACCGCCTTCAGCGCCTGCTTTCATCACGATTTCCGTTTGTTTCACCAGGCTCTGTGTGGGATTACCAGGCAGTTTAGGCCCGCCTGAGAAAATAACAATAGAATGAGGAGCAGCCTGCACAACAATGCTTGCCCTGAATATTTCCTGGTCTGCTGTCAATGAAGTCTCTGCATTTTTGGGTTCAAGGTATTTGTAAGCGATCATGCTTGAGTTCTTTTTTGCAAGACCATCTATATGAGAATCGTATGCTCTCCGGTTGTCAGGCTTTACCTTTGCGGGATATTTGGTTTTTACAATATCTGCACCCAGTAATCCTGAGGCTATCGAAACAGCATAATGTGTCCAGTACAGGCTGTCGGCCTGGGTCACACCCTGGAATTCACCCTCTTTGTCTTTAAATTTAGTTTTATCATCTAACCCCAGCCCCCTTGCATAAGCCCAGACCACAGCAACAAGACCGGCATCATGAGCCTTCCTGATAATTTCTGCTGCTCGTTCAAAGTCAGATTTGACATGCTCACCGCCAGGGTAGATTGTCAAACCGATAGCTGACGCGCCGTATTTAAGCGCTTCTTCAATTGTGCCCACAGTTGACATGAATCCGGCGCTCTGGGGTTGTGAAATGTGTCCATCTATCTTGTATATCAAAGGAATATCAGGCCTGAATAAGTGCTTGAACTGCCTTACATTGCCAGGGTGCAGGACATATCCGGAAAAATTACCGCAATTCACCAGTTCTGCAATAGATCGCATGTCTGCTGAGCCTTTTCCTCTGAGATTTATTTCATTTGCGCTTGCCTCATCGTTTTCCCACAGGAATTCATGACCAGGACCATGTTCGGAACTTTTCTGGTCAAAAGGCATGAAAAGTGCTGTACCGTTCCCGGGACCATGGGAATAAAGCATACGGTAAAGGTTTGCTTCAACTCCACTTTCCAAAAACTGCATTTTCTCAAGTCTTGGCCGCAAAGCCACATTTTTCTCAATATCGATTTTGAGATCAACTTCATCAATATGTTTCTTAGAATTCATTAACGTTTGAACAAATGCCATAATTCCCTCATTTTTTCCAGATATTTTATTTTCTTCATCAAATGTTTCAGGATATTAAAAATTTAACGTTTGACATTTATTAACGTTATTTCCGGTCTTGTCAAAACAGGCAAAATAAAGGCATTCTTCCCTGGGGATCTGCGGGATATCCACGCTGCCATCTATGAATACGGCCGGAGCATCACGAATAAGCACTGCCGGAGTGCTCTCATCAGCTTCACCCATTATTATTTGCGCTGCGGAAACCAGGTTATCTGCAGTGGCGCGCCTTGTAATTAAAAGCGGTTTCCCGAAGAGGTCTTTGCGCCCCCGGATATCCTCGACTGGCTCAATACCTGCACAGCCAAGCGCAATACCCACACACCCGAGACGCAAGGGCTGCGTTCGGCTATCGCCCACAATTACTGCAATATTGCAATTGTATTTTTTCATAAGCTTCTTGCGTATCCCAATTGCGCTCTTCTTTGGATCAGCCGGAAGCAGCACAACATAACCTTCAGGAGCATTTGAATTATCGATCCCTGCGCTTGGTGAGAGAACACCTTTTGTAATGGTCACAACCACGCCTGGTATCCCTCCAAGGATCTCATCGGATTCCCTTATGATCAGCTCCATTTTCCGTGGGTCATTTTGATATATCTTTGAGAGTTCAATGGCTTTTTTAGAAGGTTTTACTATGTCTAACTTCACAATGCGACCTTCTGCGGTTGCTACCGCTGATTCGGCAAGAACAAAAATATCGTTTTCCTGCGGTGTTATTCCTGCTGTTTCCATAGCATCGCACAGCACCGCTACCATATCATCGCCCGGTACTATAAGAGGTGTTTTTATCCCGATTAATTGCATATTATTAATTTCCTTTATTGTTAGTTTTATTTGACCAGTTTGGGTATCTTAGAGCTTGTCTGAATATTCAATGTTGTTTGGAAATTTGAATTTGTGACAACCGCCTGATCATTAAATGCACCATTGTAGCATAAATTATAGCTTCGCTACGCTTGACTATTTCCAGAGTCCAGCCACAGAATTGCTTTATTATAATGCTTCCACAGGAGTCTCATCTGAGGCTCTCATTGTGATCTTTGAAGTCTCGGCAAGGAACTCGCTTGCATCCAGGATTTCCATTAAAACAGGTTTTCCTTTTTTTGAAAAGTGAACTATGATAGGACCGACCTCTTCAGCATAATCTATGGGTTCTTCACTTACTTCATAAATTAGAATATCATTCTTTCTATTATAACTGATTTTCATATCTACCTCTTTTTGCAGGATAAAATGTAATAACTCTAATTTCTTCATGTTCCATCTCGCAAATGACTCTCATTATATGATTTTCATCAAATTTACTTTGAATTACCAATCTGCCTTTTTTTCCTTCAACGGTCGATGCTGGATTCTCAATAATCTCTTTGATCTGGCTTTCAGATATCATGAGTCCATGCCTCTCGAAGAGTTTGAATTTGAATTTAGCATGATCTGTAAATATTATTTTCATGTATTTTAAGTTAGACCTGATATAAATAATACTAGGGTTCAAGATTATATAATAGTTACTGATTCGATCATCTTTAATCACATCGAGGAAACATCGATCACTATCAAAAGGAATCTCATCCCAGTTCTCTCTTTTCGCCGTTAATTGCTCCTGTCGCGCAGGCTGGTGACATAATGCCTGATTCCCGGCCAGAGACATTCAAGTCCTGGAAATTATAGTCAAGATGTAGATAATCGTTTGTGATTTCACAGACTTTAAAAATGTAAAATTGTTCCAATCTATGATTGTTAAGAAGGCAACATAGTTCTTGTAATTAATTGTTCTATCTCATTTTTAATATCTGTTTCATTAAATAATTCTTTACTATAATGCCAATGTTGGAATGATCCAATATCGATAAAATCATCATGATCTTCTTTGAATGGTTTGATCTGAATAGATAATTTATTGTTTGTAAAAAGTTTTCCTTTATTCATCCGATTTCTTGTATCCGGTAAATTTAATTTATTATCTAAAATAATATATAACCTTTCATTTGTTGATACCAACCATGTCCGCTGTTTTTTGGTCTGGTAAATTTTTAGAGCATCCGCTAGTTTCAGATTTTCCTTATTGGAATAATCCTTATCATTTTTGATACATTCAATAATGTCATGCTTCGAATAAAAATCTCTAGTCAAATCCAACTTCTTCGAAATTTTCTCCTTCAAAAGCCTGCTGACCTCTTCCCCGCTGACCTTCCCCCTGAATTCCTTCATGATAATACCCATCAATGGCCCGACTGCATTCAAACCTTTCGCTTTGATGAAATCCATCTTTTCTTCAATGAGCTTATCAACAGCAGTCTCAAGTTCCCCTTTTTCCACGCCCCCGATACCAAGAGATTGCGCCGCATTATCAACAGACAGTTCAGGCTTTCCGGCTATTGTTTTCAAGATATTGCCTATTGCTTCGTTTGGGATCTTTCCCTCTGACTGGAGCCTGAAAAGCTGCATCAGGTGATCTTCTGTTATCTTATTGACATCAATCCCTTCCTTTTGAAGTTCATACAGGATGGTTTCAAGCACTCTTACTATTGAATTTGGATTTGCCTTCGGGACCTGGCTCATTATACTCTCAAAAATTATGAAGTTAGCCGAGCGCGCTATCTGGTTCGCGATTTCTTCATTTAGACTGAATTGTTTTATGTATCGTGCTTTTCGCTCCCCTATCAATTCAGGAAGCTTGATACTCTGAATTCGCTCTTCTGTGATCACAACCGGCGGAACATCGGTTTCAGGATACATGCGCGCCGCCCCTGGAAGCGGCCTCATATATGCCGAATTCCCATCTGGGAGAGCCCGTCTTGTTTCTTCAGGGATGAATTCCAGGGCTTCTTTTGCGCGGGTTATTACGGCTTCCATTGCGCCCTGCGCTTTTTCCTTAGAATCAGCGACCATGACCACGCAATCCCCATCCTTTGCGCCCACGGCTTTCCTGAGATCTTCCACTTCCTCTTTCGTGATACCGTAATTCGGTAATTCATCTGTGTGGAATATGCCCCCTACACCTGATTTCTTGGCGCGGTCGGAAAACTCCGTCCCCAGGCGCCTCCCTGGCTGGATCTCTTTTCCGACAAATCCCGCAAATCCCGGCAGGTTCACGGCATAAACCACACCGCTTTTCAGGGCTTTTAAAATCACTTTGGATGTGGTGTTCGCAAAAACGGATGTGACGTCAATGATCTTATCAGAAACTGCAGCTTTCTGGTTTTTAAGTTCCTTCTTTATTTCAATAAGGGTTGCCTGTCTTGTAACTTCCCTTTCCACGATGGTTTCAATAAGCGCAAGCTCCTGAACTCCTTTTATTTCAACTCTTGCGCCCCCGGCGATCGATATGTTGACATCCTGCCGGATCGTGCCAAGGCCGCGCTTTACCTGTCCTGTTGAGCGCAATATCATACCTATCTGTTCTGCGACTTCCCTGGCATGGGCAGGAGAAACGATATCAGGCGCAGTTCCTATTTCCACAAGCGGGATTCCGAGCCTGTCAAGAGAATAAATAACAGAATCTCCCTTATCTTCCACTTTCTGCGCCGCCTCTTCTTCCAGGCACATAACATCAATACCCACGCGCCCGGCACTGGAATCTATATATCCATGCGTTGCCACAAGCCCGGTCCTCTGGAAACCCGATGTGTTTGAGCCGTCGATCACAATCTTTCGCATAGTGTAGAGTTCATCCACGATCTTCATATTCATCATGCGGGCTATCATAAGGGAAATTTCAACTGCTTCAGGGTTCAATTCACGCGGCGGCTCCTCATCATTCTCAACAAGGCATGTTGTGTCATATGCTTTGTAAATGAATTTTTTAATAAGTTTTACTTCTTCAAGCGCAGCTTTATCTACTATTCCCATCTCGCTCTGCGTGGGTCGAAGGTACCTGAAAAATTCAAAATTTGATTCTTTAGTATCACGAAGAAGGGTAGGGCAGCCGCAGAATAGTTTTTCTTCAGTGTCAAGCTGCTGGTGTATTTCAAGCCCGGATTTTAGTCCGAGCGCCTTATAATCGTGACTCATATGGCTTCCTGATATAGTGCAATCTATAAAAAAATTGTTATCGGCCTGTCCAAAGGTTTTATTAATAATTGTAGCTACCAGAACTATAGATGACACTCGTGAAAAAAGCAAAGGAATGTGCAGATCATATCAAGAAACATTCTTGCGCTCTTGTGGTGTCGCATATTGATGCTGACGGCCTGACTTCTGCTGCGATAATGGGGAAAGCCCTTGAACGTGCGGGTATCGATTCACAGATCATTTTTTTAAGACAACTTGACCAGAAAAATCTCCAGGAAATAGCCAGCAAGAACCCCCAACTTGTGATATTTACAGATCTTGGCAGCGGGATGCTTGATGCGATAAAATCCTTAAAACTTAATGCAGTGATCGCTGACCATCACCAGCCCCAGGGGAAACATGAATTTCATCTGAATCCACATCTTTTCGGATTAAATGGGGGTATAGAAGTAAGCGGCTCAGGGATGACCTATTTTATAGCAAGGGAAATGGGTGATAATGGTGATCTTGCAGCCCTGGCAATCGTGGGAGCTGTGGGAGATCTCCAGCACTCAAAACACGGGCAATTGATCGGCTTGAACAGGACAATACTTGAGGAAGGAGTAAAGAACAAAGTCATCAAGCACGAGAAAGACCTCATGTTATTCGGAAGGCAGACTCGTCCTGTATTTAAACTTCTCCAGTATTCAACTGATATTTATTTTCCAGGCCTGACCGGAAGCGAAGAAGCAAGCATAGAATTCCTCAAACGGATCGGTATAAGGCAGCAAGGCGAGAAATGGAGACGATGGATAGACCTTGACCCTTATGAAAAACAAAAGATCGTATCTGCTCTTATACAATTCGGACTTACATCGGGAATGGCGGGTTTTAAAGTAGAAAGGCTCGTGGGTGAGGTATATACCTTATTATGCGAACGTGAAGGCACAGAGGTCAGGGATGCCTCGGAATTTTCAACCCTTCTTAATTCTACGGCGCGTTATGACCATGCTGATATCGGACTTTCGGTATGCATGGGCGACAGGGGAAAGAGCCTGGATGAAGCATGCGTACTTCTTAGCGAGCACAGGAAAAATCTCGTGGAGGGATTGAATTTTGTGAAAGAGAAGGGGATAACGGAAATGAAAAACCTCCAATATTTCGATTCCGGAAATTTGATCCGCGAAACCATCGTAGGGATTGTTGCGGGAATGAGCGCATCGTTTGTTAATAACAGGAATCTTCCCATTATCGCTTTTGCAGATTCTGACGGCGGGATTAAAGTCTCATCACGGGGAAACCAGGACCTTATCAGGAAAGGCCTGAACCTTGGCGCAGCAATAAGCGAAGCTGCAAAATCAGTGGGAGGAACCGGGGGCGGTCATGATATTGCGGCTGGGGCGTTCATTCCGAGGGAAGCGAAAAGTGATTTCCTGAAAATTCTTGATATGAAAATAGGGTCACAGATAAATTAGGATATTAAAGTCAATAATTAAAAAATTCCCAATCAGGTTTTACTCTTGACAATAGCTGTTAAAGATATTATTGAAGTTGAGCATGAACTTGAACGGGTGCGGGGCGAGATAGAGAGTATGACTGGCAGGCTAAATTACCTGAACCAGAGCGTAGAGATGTCAACAATTGTAGTAACTGTTATGGAACCCGCGCCAATCGCGGGTGATGATGGGTGGGGCATTTCGGAAGCGTTACGGGATGCAGTGAGAGGATTTATTGAGAGCATAAGAGGAATAATCATATTCACAGGATTTATCATCCCGATATTGATCTATTTAGGTATTGCAGTTTTAATAGCACTTGGCATTAAAAATAGAATAGTTCCGAAGTTGAGAAAATGAGTTCCATGTTATAATATTATAATATGGGATTTTTTCCCTTACAGATTAGAGTCTTTCAACAACTTTGCTACAGCATAAGCCGGAAATACTTTTGATATTTCCGTCCCATATTTTTCAGAGATCAAAATTATCTCTAATCCAGATTCTTTTGCTGCTTTTTTAGCCAGGAATTCCCCGATACCGCATGAGACAATTCTCCGGAGGCCATGCTTTTTTGATATTTCACAAAGGGCGTCCTTGATTTCATTGACCTGCGCTTCCATTACCTGACTGGCGATCGAAAAAATCTCCTCATCTTGTATTTCGCATAGATCCGCACAAACAACGCGTGCAAGCCTCCTTTTGGCATCAAGGACCGTTTTCCCTGCCCCATCCGGTGTGTCACAGGTATAATTCTGGGGTTTAATCAAATCAAGAACAATATACGCATCAGCCGTAATAGCAAATAATTCTGAGGAGACGCGTGACTCTATATTCATATTCCCGAATGTTACTCTTTTCAGTATTGCGGCAATATTTGTCCGCAGAGCCCCTGAATATACAAGTTCACCTTTTTTCAAACGCTTAAAATCTGTCTTACCTGCAAGAGGCTCACCATTCTTGATCGGGATTATATCCGTTGTCGTTGAACCTATGTCAAGAAATATACAATCCCCGAAATCCTTCCCTGTAAGGAGTGAAGATGCCATCCAGTTGGCAGCAGCAATCCTGCGTATTTTTTTTTTTGTGAAGTTTCCATTGTTATCAAGGAAAAAAGCATTCTCAAATGCATTATTGACTGCATCTATTATGTATGAAAGGCCTGCTTCCTTATCAGGAAAACAATCCGCAAGCTCTCCTGTTATCACTACACTAATTTTTTCAGGTTTCAGGCGCCCTGCTATCTCAAGTAGCGCCTCAGGCAGCCTCGTGTTCTTCCAGAGTGGGATATAATGCAGTTCCGCTATCTTGCCATCATCAGATGCTATTTTGGTGTTCGCTCCACCAATATCGATGCCCAGGATCATGCAGGTATTGAGTAACTGTGATAGGTAAAAAGGTTTATGGAAAAAATTATGAAAGCATGGGTCTGTAATTAGACATCATGCTTTTGTTTCACATTTTGCAGGACTTAACTACTAATACTGAAGTTGCTACTTGAATTTGTATAAACTGGATTACTTGTGCTTGTAATCCTGATTTTATAATCACTTCCCGGTGTCTGGATCGTTGGAATAGCCCATGTTTGTGAACCGTCATTCAAAGTGCTTAATGCGATCACCCTGTTTAGCACCCCGGCTTTCAGGAGTTCGATCTTTACATAGCCTTTTGGATTCTCTGTTGATGTCCAGTTTATAATCCTTGTTGTTCCTATTTTCCAGTTGTTTCCTCCAATTGGAGAAACGATTGTATAGGATGGAACCGGGATTGTGAAATTGTTATCGCTGGTGTCACTGTTAGAAACGTTGGCAGTGCTTGTGATCTTCACTTTATAGTCGGTTCCCGCTACTTGAGCAGCCGGGATCAGCCATGGATGTGAGCCATCATTCAGGGTTGCTAATATGATCAATTGGTTCGGCTTACCCGGTTTCAGGAGTTCTATCTTCACGTAACCTTTTGGATTTTCGGTTGAATTCCACTTTATTGTTTGAGTTGTTCCTCTTATCCAGGACTCTGGACCATTGGGAGAAATGACTTTGAATGAAGGGGCAGGGATAGTGAAATTATTATCGCTCATGTCATTGTTTGAAGCATTAATGGTACTTGTGATCTTTACTTTGTAATCACTTCCAGGCGCTTGTAATGCCGGGATCGACCAGGGATGCGAACCATCATTCAGGGTCGCTGATATGATCAACTGGTTCGCCTTGCCAGGTTTCAGTAGTTCTATTTTCACATAAGTTCCAGGACTCTCTGTTGAATTCCACCTTATTGTTTGAGTCGTTCCTCTTATCCATGACTCTGGACCATTTGGAGATGTGACCTTAAAGGAAGGAGGCAGGATAGTGAAGCTGCTATCGCTTGTGTCATTGTAAGCAGCGTTTGCAGTGCTCGTGATCTTTACTTTATAGTCAGTACCAGGCACCTGTGCAGCCGGAATAAACCATGGATGTGAGCCGTCATTCAGGGTGCTTGCTACGATCACCCTGTTGAATATACCTGATTTCAGGAGTTCTATCTTTACATACGCTCCCGGAATTCCGGTTGAATTCCATTTAATAGTTTGAGTTGTTCCTCTAATCCATTTCTCTCCTCCATTGGGATAGGTGACTTTAATACCCGGATTGACAGCTTTGACAATCAAGGTAATGTTGTTGCTTACAACACTGGCATTACTGGCATTCACTACCGCAATACCTTTCACGAGCGCAGTAAATGTAGATGTTACACCTCCAGTAACATCTGTTCTTGCTATTACAGGAATAACATTTCCAACGCCAATATTGCTGACTGTCCAGGATATATCAACGCCTGCCATTGGATTATTATATTGATCATATGCTCTTGAAGTAATATTCTGTGTTTGTCCAACTGTCAGTGTAGTTGATGGGGATGGGGAAACCACAATATATTTCAGGACTGAAGGCGTTGATCCATATTGAATATAATCTGAACCTGCCTCAGGGATCGATACACCAAAAGCTCCACCAATCAGAAAAAAAACAATCACGATTATTCCAACCGCTATACTGAAATCACGCCCATTATCCGGATTTTTCATCATTTCTGTAACACCTGGCCATTATATTGAAGTTCACTCTATTTGCGCATGGCAATAAACCTGAATAATCAATAATTGAAAACCTATATATGATTTGTGTTTCAGTTTTTTAATTATTATTCTATGCTGTTTTCACGCAAGCTTACTCCTGACCTTCTCATAAAACCCATCCTCTCTTGTTCTCACGAACCTTGCGGGTATATCTGCCCTGGTAATAATGATCGTGTCCTCCTCTTTTATTTTCCTTGAGTATTGCCCATCGATCACAAGCACTGCTTCCTTTTTCGGTACTGTCAGCTCCACCTTTATCTCACTCCGGGCCGGGACTACCCAGGGACGGGATGATAATTTAAAAGGAGCAAGCGGCACAATGACCGTACCATCCACCCGCGGATCAACAATTGGCCCTCCTGCGCTCATCGCATATGCTGTCGAGCCTGTTGGCGTTGCAAACACCGCGCCATCAGCCCGCAGTTCCTCAAGAGGGATCATGTCCACGAAAATCCGATATGAGAGCATCTTGGCTGGATTGGCTGTCAGGATGACAACTTCATTGGTTGCACATGGAATTATCTCATCATTTACCAGAATTGAGAGGCGAGAGCGCTCTTCGACCTCAAAACCAGACAACACTTTATCAATGACACAGAGAGAATCTTCAGGAGCCACATCCACAAGAAAACCAATAGTTCCCATATTTATTCCAAGGACAGGAAGGGGATCATCCATTTTCTGGATGCCGCGCAAAACCGTGCCATCGCCGCCTATGGATATGATAAATTCAGCGCCTTTTTTTTTCATGTCGGCCATTTGAGTGCCTTCCAGATGGAGCCTCTGTGCAGTTTTCGGGTCGATCAATACATCGACTCTGGATTTCAAGTGATCAATTATCTTTTCAACCAGAGAAAATATTTCATCCCTGTCGCATCTTGAAATTATACCGACCTTTCTCATCCTTTTTGCCTCCGCTATACCAGTTCAAGCAATTTGTTATGTGTTATTCCATTACTTGCAATAATATTTACCCGTTTCCTGACATCAAGAGGAGTATTAAGTGAATTTCCTTTTTCATCCGTAATTTTTCCTCCTGCTTCTTCCACAATGAGCTTCGAGGCAGCTATATCGGTTATACGAAGCATTCCGCGCATATCGAAAAAAGCATCAAATATCCCTGAAGCGATATAACAAAGTTCAAGCCCCGCGCATCCGAATACTCTTACCCTCCTGACTGAATGGTTATTTATTAAAACCGCATGAGGGCGGTGACTGTATGATAATACACTGAGTCTGGATAGCTCGGATAGCCCTGATACATGTATTTGTTTCTCGTTTAAAAAAGCTCCTTTTCCTTTCCGGGCTGAATAAATATCCCCATTAACAAGATTCTTAACAAAACCATATCTTATATCAGATAAATCGGATTTTCCAATAGCTATCGGCACACAGAAAAAAGGGATATTGTTCACGGCATTGAATGTACCATCTACGGGATCAAGTACGAACGTAAACTCAGGTTTTCCCCCGATATTTTTCTCACCCAGTTCCTCACTCACGAATAACATTGACCTGCCATCGGCTTCAAGAACCGAAAGGGCTGCATTTTCCGCTACTTCATCGATCTTCTCAGTAGGCGTGCCATCTGCACCAATTCTCAATGTTACGCCTGCTTCAGGTTTTCCTATAAGTCCGGAAACAGCTTTTTTTATTTCGGCTGCTACATCATTACAAAGAGTGAAATACTGGGATTCTGTCATTTTCGTACTTTTTTCCTATTATTGTAAAGCGTTACAAACCTTTAAACTTTATATAATTTTTCTTATAAAGCTATAAGCCATCGCAACCTGCCACAAGCCTCTGTTTTGGATTATTAAGCTGGACAATAAGAAAACGGTCATTTTTGCTGTATGCTATGTTCTTTTGCGTTGTTAACACAACATTGCAATCAGAACCCGCAGGCGCCTGCGTTGCATCTTTTCCACCTATCGTCATTGCCGTGATCGTTGCAGGAATATCCTGGAGCCCGGCAAAAAAGTGGACTGCATCGCCCACACCCAATCCTGAGGTGAATTTTGTAAGGTGGCATTTCAAATTGAATTTTGAAGAAACCTCCTCTTTCTGGGAGATCATATATCCCCGGTCAAATTCCTTTGACTGCACCCCTTTTAGCGCAAGTCCCACTCTTGTTCCGGCAGGCGCTGATTTCATATCAACATCGTTACTCTGGATGGAGCGTATTTCTGTTGGCCTCTCTGTCGGATAGAGCGTCAGCTTGTCATGTTCCCTGACAGTACCCTGCGCCACGATCCCCAGCACAACGCATCCCATACCCGTGACATTAAAGAAATGGTCAACCATGATCCTTGGCGGCAGGTCTTTCTTTGCATCATATGCATTTCGCACCTCCTCGCCAAGTGCGAATATTTTTTCCTTGAGGCTCTCAAGACCTTCAAAGGTCGTATTTGAAACTGCAATAGTCTCCCATTTTTCAAGGTTCGTACCTTTTGTGACCGCTTTTATTTTGTCAGATAATTCCGAAATAGCGGCAGGATTAGATTTATCCGACATTGTGATCACGAATAATCCGCGTTTATTGCCCAGCAGGTCAAGAGCAATGATGCACTCTCCCACCTGAGCATTAAGACCGCTTGAAGGAACACATACCAGCGCTATATCCGAGAGATTGATCGCCTGTATAAGCGTTTTAAACGATGAGGGATAACCGTTTGCATCCACGAATGAATATATCCTGTCCCCTTTAACAAAATTATAGAGTGTAATATCGGACTCAGTGCCTTTTTTCCCTAGCTTTCCTGCAAGGCTTGTCCTGCCTGATTTTTCGCTTCCAATGATTGTAACGTTGGCCATAATATCTATGCTGTAATAAACAGGAAGCTATATGAAATTGGCGTTCAGTTAGCCTATATTTCAAGATTACAACAATCCGATATTGCTTTTCCTCACGACCTCGTCATAATTCTTAACCCCGAGTATGTTTTCGATCATATCCGAGTGTTTGCCTTTGATCATGGCAAGCTCTGAAGATGTATAATCCGTGATCCCCTTGGCAAACACCTTTCCCTCGCTCTCTATCTCGATAATATCCCCGCGGTCAAACATCCCTGCGACCCCGACAATACCTGACGGCAAAAGCCCCATACCTTTTTTAACCGCATCCTTTGCGCCTTTATCAACGATGAGTTTACCCGATGTCTTTGAAAGGATTATCCAGCGCGTCCTGTTCCTGGATTTTCCGTCCCTTGCAAGGAACAGGGTACCGGTATTATTGCCGCTTATGATCTTTATTACCACATCATCGATAGCGCTGTTGGCGATCACCATATGGCATCCCGCCATAGAGGTTATTTTGGCCGCCTCTATTTTTGTCCTCATCCCGCCCACGCCTTTTGTGCTTGTGGGGCTTCCACCATAACTTTCGATTTCTGGCGTGATTTTCTCTACAGTGTTTATGAGCCTGGCATTTTCGTTCTTCTTTGGGTTCTTATCATACAATCCATCGATGTCAGATAAAAGGACGAGAAGTTCAGCCTCAACCTTGCTTGCAACCATTGCCGAAAGCTTGTCATTATCACCAAAGGTCGCCTCTATCTCATGCACACAGATCGGGTCATTCTCATTGATGATCGGAACCACACCTGCATCAAGGAGCGCGGAGATACTGTTCCGGAGATTCAGATATGTCATCCTGTTTGAGAAGGCTTCGTATGTTAGCAATATCTGGGCAACTTTAAGATCATGTTTATTGAACGCAGTCATCCATTCCTGCATAAGGATATTCTGGCCTACGGCTGCTGCGGCCTGGCGAAGCGGAATTTCACGGGGACGCACTTGCATTTTCAACTGGATGACACCAATACCGATAGCACCTGAACTTACGATTATAACGGTTTTTCCAAGTTTTCGAAGATGAGCAACCTGGTTTGCAATGTCCTCGGTCAGCCTGCGGTTAAAGCTTCCGTCTTCATTTGATAAGGAAGTTGTACCGATTTTCAGGACGATCTTTTTCAGGTCTTTAAAAAGGTCTTTGCGGTCAATATTTTCAATTGAGTCCATATTCTTTATCCTATTTTCCCGGAAAGTTGTGCTTTTAGTTTTTTATGGGTGTATTTCCTGGCGTTCTTTCCCACATAATCCGCAACCTTATGACCATTACCCAGAAGCGCATACTTGTAAATGAGCAGCCCTTCCATCCCGACAGGCCCGCGCGCGTGGATCTTGTTCGTGCTTATGCCAACTTCGGCTCCTTTCCCGTAACGGAACCCATCTGCAAAGCGGGTAGATGCATTCCACATTACGCTGGATGAGTCCACAAGGTCTATGAACCTGCTGGCTGCGGTGTTGTTTTCAGTAATGATAGCATCGGTATGATGTGACCCGTATTTGTTGATGTGGTCGATAGCTTCTTCCATTGAGTCCACTATTTTTATTGAAAGTATCAGGTCGTTGTACTCTGTTTTCCAGTCCTCTTGTGTCGCATGAATAATTGCCTTCAGGAGGCCGCTATTTTGAAGAATATCGAATGATCGCTCGTCGCATCTGAGTTCTACTCCTGCTTCATCGTATTTCTTTCCCATGTCCGGAAGAAATGTTCCTGCAAAACCCTTGTGAATAAGCAGTGTCTCCATTGCATTGCATACAGCAGGATACTGTACCTTGGAATCATAACAAACATCAAGCGCCTTTTTCATGTCAGCCTCTTTGTCAACATACACATGGCAGATACCTGAAGAGTGTCCCAGTACAGGTATTCGGGTGTTATCCCGGATGTATTTTACGAACTCGTTTGATCCGCGGGGAATGATGAGGTTTATGTAATCGTCAAGTTTTAGCATCTCGTTTACTTCTTCCCTTGTTTCCATGAGCGCAAAAGCCCCATGCGGTATGCCTTCTGTACTTTCGATGGCTCTGACAAGCACATCAAATATCGCCCTGTTGGAATTACCTGCTTCGCTGCCGCCCTTGAATATGGTGGCATTCCCGCTCTTAACGCATAGTGACATTATCTGGGGAACGACATCAGGCCGGGATTCAAATATGACACCGATCAATCCGATCGGGCAGCTTACCTGGTACAGTTCAAGGCCGCTGTCAAGCTCAAGCGCAGAGAGAGTTTTCCCCACAGGGTTCTCAAATTTCAGGACATCCCTGACGCCTGCTATCATCTCATCTATTTTTGTATCGTCAACTTTCAGCCGTTTGACAAGTGATCTTGAAAGTTTACCTGCGTCAGCGAGTTTTTCTGCCGCTGCAATGTCTTTTTTATTGGCTGAGATTATTTTCTCCCTGTTTGAATCAAGCGCCTGTGCCATTGCAGCAAGCGCGCTGTTCTTGATGGCGCCGGAAACGCTTGCAAGAGGAATGGAGGCGCTTTTTGCAAGTTTTACTTTGGTTATAATATCATTGGACATGATCGATAAGGACCTGTATTTTAATTCTTTTACATCATTTTGGTTTTTATAGATATGGTTTTTTTGATTTCAGACGCATGACATGAAATGTGCAGGTGTCCTGTATGAAGATAAGGAAGTTGTTGTGGACGGGGATCTTATTACTTCAAGACATCCACGCGACCTTTATACATTCGGCAGAGAACTTGTAAAGAAAATCCACGAGCTCCTGTGAATTTGTAAAGAAAATCCACATGCTTCTGTGAATTCGAGAAGCTGTATCTTTTTATTATTTTTTGTCCCCTTCACTCATAACTTCGTGTATGGTTTTCAACAATCTCTCAGCCGTGTAAGGCTTTGACAAAAAAGCGTTTGTATAGTCGGCGACTTTCGCAAGCCTGTCTTTTTCTGTAAGTCCGCTAACTGCAATAATTTTGACATCACGATTAATTTTACGAATCGCCCGGATGCCTGCTTCACCATCCATAACAGGCATCATCAGATCTATAAGGACAATTTTGATTTCATCTTTATTTTGAGCATGCAATGCTACCGCCTCTGCACCATCATTGGCTGTAAGCACTCTATATCCATGTGCTTTCAGGGTCGAGCTTGTAATCTCACGAATTGATCCTTCGTCCTCAGCAACGAGAATCAATTCCCCGTTCCCAGCTGGAAATTCACCCTGTTGCTCCTCTACTTTTTGTGTTTCGGCTGTTTTAATAGCAGGCAAATATACCCTGAACGTCGTTCCTTTTCCAACCTCGCTATATACATTAATGAATCCGCCGTGACTTTTCACAACCCCAAGAGCTGTTGAAAGACCCAGTCCTGTGCCTTTGCCACGTTCCTTTGTCGTAAAAAATGGCTCAAAAACTCTATCCATTATTTTATGAGGAATACCGGTTCCGGTATCCGAGACCACGATAACGATATATGAACCGACTTTTGCATCAGTATGCATCTGCACATAGTTCTTATCAATAAAGAAATTCGAAGCTGTGATGCTCAATGTGCCGCCATCTGGCATTGCATCACGGGCGTTCACGCACAAGTTCATTAAAACCTGGTGCAGTTGTGTAGCATCTCCGGAGATTGTAAAGAGGTCTTTCTGTATATCGGTTCGGATTTCGATTGATCTTGGAAATGTCTCTTTTAAAACTTTCTCAATTTCTCTGATAACATGTTTTGCAGCAAGAGGAGTGCGTTCACCTTCGACGCCCCGTGCAAATGACAGGACTTGCTTTATTAAATTAGCCCCACGCTGGGAGTTATTTTCGAGAATAGTAAGCAATCTCTGGCTCTGCTCGTCTTTGAATTTTTGTTTTAACATTTGCAAAGACAGCACTATCGGTGTCAACACATTGTTAAGGTCGTGCGCAATACCTCCGGCAAGCGTGCCAATGCTTTCTATCCTCTGGGCACGCAATAACTGCGATTCAAACTTTTTCTTCTCTGTGATGTCCGTGTTTATGACGAGTATTGATTTTGGTTTTCCTTCGCTATCATGCACCAAGGTCCAGCGACTTTCTACAATGATCTCTTTACCATCTTTCGTTACCTGATGCAGTTCACCTATCCATTCACCTTCCTCAATCACGCTTTTCTTTGCTTCAATGAGCCTGGAGGTTTCTTCTTTATATACAAGCGTGTCGGCATTTTTGCCAATGGCTTCCTCTGCAGTCCAGCCATACAGCCTCTGTGCACCTTTATTCCAGTAGATGAGGCGGTGTTCCACATCTCGGACTGCAATAGCATCTCGTGCTTTATCAAGAAGGGCCACTTGTTCTTGTATCTGCTTCTCAGCCTTCTTGCGCTCAGTGACATCCTTGGCGATAATGGAAAGACCGAACTTAGACGGATAGGCGTTAATTTCAAAAAAACGGTCCTTGCCCTTAACCCGGTACTTATTCACGAAACGCTCTGGTTGCTGTGTTTTTAATACTTTTCTGTAAAACTTCTCTGCTCTTGTCTCTTTTAACTCTGGGAAAAGCTCAAAGAGAGATTTTCCGATAGCATCCTTCGCTAAAATACCTGTAAGAGCTTCAGATGCAGTATTCCAGTAAGTATATCTTAAATCTCTGTCCATCGCATAAAATACTTCGCCTATGCTTTCAGCAAGTTCCCTGTATCTCTCTTCGCTGTCCTCCAATGCTTTATCAATCCGCTTGTGCTCAGTAATGTCGCTTATTGCTGTTCTGCATTTACTGGATTTACCTTCGCTATCCTGCACTAACATGCTTTCCAGCCGGGCATCGGATTGAATCCCATCCTTACCTGCAAGTTTGATTTCACAAGTTCGTCTGATATTGGTCCTGAAAACCTGTCTGAGATGTAAATAAAAAATGTCCTTGCTGTCATGAGTAATATAAAGAGAAAACGGTTTTTTAATCAAAAATTGCCTTTCTACACCTAATTTATTAGCCCCGGTAAGATTTACATCTAAAATCAGTCCGTTTTTATCAAAAGTAAAATAACCAATGGGCGCAAAATCATACAGGTCAGCATATTCATTACGTGACTCTTCGAGTTCATTTTGTGCCCTGCGAAGTTCCCCATTTTGCATTTCCAGTTCGATTTGATGCGTTTTTAATTCATGAACAAGGCTCTGAACGTCCTCAGTTGACATCTCTTGCAGGTCTTCGGTATTCCCATGCAGTGTTTCTTCCATCTGCTTGCGTAGAGTTTCTGATTCTTCCAGTTCAGCAATCTTCTGGCGCAGTTCCACTAATTCGTTTATGAGCTGCCTTTTTGTTTTATCTTCATTTTTCACCGTTTTTTCCTCTTAGAATAGGCGACAGTTAACCTCCCTCATCCATTCATAAATACCTTTGTATCCTTTATAACAGGGATAGATTTTACATATTATATTAATCTAACGCTCTGACATTCCCACACGCACTGTGAAAAGAGCATACGCTAAATCGGCTTCATTTTATCAATTTCAGATTCATGCTCATGCAGGAGAGAAATGTCAACATTACCCGGATATAATCGTAAGAAATAATTTTCCAGGAATTCTACCATATCTTGCTCTCCACATTCAATAACAAGAATATAACGACATGGAACATTATCCGGGTTGAAAAATTTTCTCAATTTAAAAAGATTTGATTTTTCCTTGAGCAGTTCACAAACAAAGTTCAATGTGTCCTGAGTTTGAAAACGTACAATGAAACCATAAGCTATTACTATTCCCCCGCCTGCAAGTATATTTTGTATACTATACCACTTAATTCTTTCTCTTAGAGCCTGTCCGAAAAGTCCCGCTGCTTTATATGCTATCCATGCACAGGCAGGAGCAGGAGTGGTTGGAAAATTTGAATCATACAGCAGTTCGTTAACCGTCCCCTATTTCGCGCTCAAAACCTCATGTATGGTCTTGAGCAACTTCTGGGCAGTGTAAGGTTTTGGCAAAAAAGCATTTGTATAGTCAGCGACTTTCGCAAGCCTGTCTTTTTCTGTTAATCCGCTGACTGCAATAATTTTGACCTCAGGATTAACTCTCCGAATCGCCCGGATGCTCGCATGACCATCCATTACAGGCATCATCATATCCATAAGAACAACTTTGATTTTATCTATATTTTCAGCATACAATGCTACCGCTTCTGCCCCATCGTTAGCCATAAGCACTTTATACCCACTCATCTCCAGTGTCGAGAAAGTAACATCACGAATTGAGTCTTCATCTTCAGCAACGAGAATCCATTCCCCGTCTCCGACAAGCATTTCAGGTTGCTGCTCTACTACTTTATGCATCCCGGTTTTAATCGCGGGCAAATATATGCTGAATGTAGTCCCTTTCCCGACTTCGCTATATACATTAATGAATCCGCCATGGCTTTTCACGATTGCAAGAGCAGTAGAAAGACCAAGACCTGTGCCTTTGCCGAGATCCTTTGTTGTGAAAAACGGCTCAAAGATTCTATCCATTATTTTAGGAGGAATACCGATCCCGGTATCTGAGACTTTAATAATAACATAAGAGCCAACTTTTGCATCCGCATGCATCCTCACATAGTTCTTATCTACAAAAAAATTCGAAGTTGTAATGCTCAATATACCTCCATAGGGCATGGCATCGCGCGCATTTACGCACAGGTTCATCATGACCTGGTGCAGTTGCGTGGCATCCCCTTGTATTGTCCAGAGATCATCCTGTATATCGGTTTGGAGTTTGATGTCTCTTGGGAATGTCTCTTTTGCAATTTTCTCAATTTCAGATATAAGATGCATTACCCGGAGAGGTTTGCGTTCGCCCTCTATCCCGCGCGCAAATGACATGACCTGCTTTATTAAATCAGCACTGCGCCGGGAGTTCTGCTCAAGAATATTAAGCAGTTTCTGACTCTGCTCATCCGTGAATTTTTGTTTTAACGTTTGCAGAGATAGCATCATCGGCGTCAGCATATTGTTGAGGTCATGCGCTATGCCGCCTGCAAGAGTGCCTATGCTCTCCATCCTCTGGGAACGCAATAACTGCGATTCAAGTTTCTTTTTCTCTGTGATGTCCTCAGTGGCCAGGAGTATCAACTCCCTACCGCCATCACTTTGGTAGATTCGGCGGGCATTAAGTAGCATCGTTCTATGCCCTATGTTTTGAAACTCGTGCTCAACTTCAAAATCCTGGAACTGAGTATTTTCAGGGAGAACTTTTTCAAGCAGTTTTCGCAGTTCTGGAATATCCCACTGGCGGTTACCAAGGTCGTAGATGAATTTGTTCAAAGTTTCTTCCGGCGATACCTTGAAAGTCTTGTAAAAAGTCTGATTTGCTGTCACTACTCGCAATTGTGAATCCAGAACTACAAGGGATTCTCGCAATGTTTCCACTATGCTCTCGGCATAAACACGAGTATCCTGCTCGGCTTTCTCAGCTTTCTTGCGCTCAACAATTTCAGCCTGTAACGTTTCGTTGGCTTTTACCAACTCCGAGGAGCGCTCCTCTACCTGTATTTCCAACTTATTGTGTGCTCTTTGCAGTTTGTCTTCTGCCTTCTTAATTTCTGTGATATCGGTTATCGCTGTTCTACATTGGCTGAAGTTGCCCTCGCTATCCTGCACTGCCAGGCTCTCCAGCCGGGCGTCGAATTGATTCTTATTCTTATCCACAAGTTTAATTTCGCAAGTTTGCCTGGTATTGGTTCTAAAAACCTTCCGCAGGTGCTGATAAAACACATCCCTGCTGCTAAAAGTTATATTAAGAGAAAACGGTTTTTTAATCAAAAAGCCCAGAGTACCTTCAGTTCCTGTTCCTGAGAGGATAATGCAGATGGCATTTTCTTTCTGGTCGTCGGCTAACGACCGGAAAAAGAAATCGATCGGATGCCTGATACCTTTGCTCACTACAGGCTCGTATAAGTGCAGCGTCCTGTGCAGTATGGCCATATCCTTGTTAGGCGGAATGATATATACATGGTTTGGTCTGACTTCCATTCCATCCTCTACCTGATATACCTCCATTTTTGTGTATCTCATTAATATATCAGCCATGACACTCTTTGCCGTGGGATCAAAGTGCATAACGATTACAAAGGCCATACCGCTATCATGCGGCATATTAATGAAAAATTTCTGTAAAGCATCAAGTCCGCCTGCAGAAGCGCCAATGCCGACGATTGGGAAGGTGCTTTCTTCATCCGGTTTTATAGGTGCTTTATTTTTCCGGGCAGATTTTGATTTCTTTTCGGGCATTTTGAATAATCATTCTTGTAATAAGAATCACGATGATAAAAAACTAACTGATAGCATAGCAGGGTTATTCATCTGGAATTAACTATTTTTTATTTTGCATATTAACATTAACAGCCTGAGGTTCGATCTCTCTTTCTCTTCTATCAATATATACAGCGTAATCATTAGGAGTTATTTTATTCCCGAACTCTGATGCATACACTTCTGTAAATTCAGCGCCAAAGTGAACTACGCAACCCTAAAGGGCTTGCGCGTCTTGCGTCATCATGGCTCTATTGAGTCCACTCGGGCAAGAGTTAATTCCCGCAGTTCATGCGGTACTTTTTGATCTTGCTAATATATTTCTTGCAGCATTAGTGTCCCTATCCAGAACAAGACCACAGAAAGGACATGAATGTATCCTCACTGAAAGGTCTTTCGGTACTGGACTATCACATCCACTGCAATTCTGTGATGTTCCTTTCGGATTG
>CABMCA010000065.1 GCA_902384525.1 uncultured archaeon | reverse complement strand
GCTGCGGCATTCGGCAAGCGGTTCCGCCTCTACGAGCCAACGCCGTGGTTAGGTGTGATGGAGCGCATGCGGGAGGAAAAAAGGCCAGGTGCGTTCAGATGAACCTGACAGAGTATTCTAGCTGCGATGGTGTTGCTCTAGCTGATTTAGTTAGAAGACGAGAGGTGTCACCGAAAGAATTAGCGCATCTTTTTATAGAAGCAGTAGAGAAGGTCAACCCTAGAATCAATGCTATCATAGAGGTCTATTCCGACCGCATTGAAGAGATGGATGATCGCGCAATCTTTACTTCTACTGTTCCATTCGCAGGAGTGCCATTCTTGATGAAGGACATTGGTGCTGGCGAAAACGGACGGCGTCAGGAGAGCGGATCCAGGCTCATGCAGGGATATGTTGCAGACAGGGATTCATTCTTGACCGCGCTTTTCAAGAAAGCGGGTTTGATATTGTTGGGACGCACAACAACGCCGGAATTCGCCCTGGGAGTCTCGACAGAGTCGGAGCTAATGGGTGTAACACGCAATCCCTGGAATTTAGAGACCATGGCCGGCGGTTCCAGCGGTGGGTCCGCGGCGAGTGTCGCTGCTGGTATCCTGCCGATTGCGCATGGGAGTGATAACGGGGGCTCGATCCGCATTCCAGCGAGTGCATGCGGCCTGGTCGGACTAAAGCCCTCCCGTGGGCGTGTGACTCTTGGTCCGGATTTCGGAGAGCTATGGCCTGGAATGTTACAAGAGTTCGTTATGAGTCGAACTGTCCGGGATACCGCCTTGATGCTAGACATGGTATCGGAGCCTGCGCCTGGTGATCCGTTTATTATAACTCAACCGGTTCGACCTTATACACAAGAGGTGAACGCCCCAGTAGAGAAACTGCGAATTTCCTGGACAACGGATTCTTGGCAACCTGGCAGCTTCGTGGATTCAGAAGTAGTCCGCTGCGTGGAGCAAGTAGTCTCCGAATGTGAAAGGGCAGGCCATGAGCTCGTTGAGGCCAGTCCTGTTTTCGATTATGAAGAGTATCTACACGCCGTATGCATTGCCTGGGCCTTTGGATTGTATGCAGGGATTGATATGTTCGCAGCTGCAGCCGGGCGAACAATTAGCGAAGAGACCCTTGAACCAGTGATGTTGTCATTCTACAAGTACTCTAAAGGTCTTACAGGGGCTGATATGATGATGACTGAATTTGCCTTGAACAAGTTCCGACGAACTTTTGGGAATTTCTTCGAACAATTTGACATGTTGCTCACACCTACGTTAGTCAAATTACCAGAGCCACTTGGCAAGTACACGAAAATGCGGACAGACATTGACTATGTCGAGTATATGCGTCTATGCGATGAAATCCGAGTGCATACCCCGGCTGCTAACGTGACGGGACAACCAGCCATAACGTTGCCACTTGGACATAGCCAATCAGGTTTGCCGATAGGGGTACAGTTCATGGCCAGGTTTGGAGAGGAAGGCGCATTGATTCGTCTGGCAAGTTCGCTTGAACAAGAAATGCCTTGGCGTGATCGGATTCCACCAATCCATGTAAGCAGGTAGCCCTTCGTCTTGCTATAATGAAAATCTCTCCACTAACTTGGATATGGATAGCCCGTTCGCTCTGCTGCCTTGCACGCAAGCATTATCTTCATAGCGTGCATGATCCTCAAAGAACTGACTTGTCAAATATAGATTGCTTCGATCCTTGGCGGCAATCTTCTCTACGGCGGAGAGCGCCTTCTCAAGATCGGCTGAAGAAACGGATTTAGGCAGGAGAAGCGAACTCATGCGGTTCTGCATTGTGACTTACCATCCGCAGAAGTTTGAATTTCATAAAATATGAAATTCAACCACAACAGTTTGATTTTATTTGTTGGTCTGGTGTGCATGTAGTGCATGTTGATTCTTTCTTTGATTCATTCTCTTCTGCTTCCTCTCCTACTGCTGCTGAGCTTTTGATATATTCCTTGGCTACGATCTTGGCTACTATATTAGCACATTGTTTCATAGTTCATATTTTATTTTACTCCTCCCTTATGGGATAATTTGTATCATGATTTTAAGTTATATTAACTGTAGAACTGCATATTAAAAAACTGAAATTAAACTATGACCTTTTAAGCAAATTATGCAGATTCTCCTGCGACAGGTTAGGTGCTGCCTGCTGATTGTGTAGTAAAAAGTGACTGATCAATCATCTCCTCAGATATATCTAATGCATCAACTGATTTTAAGGTCTTTTATCAGGTTTGATTTCAGGGTCACATAGAATGCAAATTTGCTACAATGGGTTTTCATGCATCCATAAGAATATCTTGAACCAGAAATCAATCATCGTAATCTATATATAATTCGGATTTCTTAACTCTAATATCTTAAATATATGTGCTGATCGACTATCGGAAGGCAGAGTCATGAAAATAATAGCTGTAATGGGAAGCCCCAAGGAAAAGGGCTCTGGCCATAAGATCGTGAAAATGATCGAAGACAGGATGATAGCGATGGGCAACGTGGAATTCGAATACCTCTTCCTGAAGGATGCGAACCTCAAGCCATGCATCGGCTGCTATAATTGCATGGCAAAGGGTGAGGAAAAATGCCCGCTCAAGGATGATCGCGCCGCGATAGAGCAAAAACTGCTGACAGCGGACGGCTTCATTCTTTCATCGCCCGTGTACATGCACAGCGTCAGCTGGCTCATGAAAAATTTTATGGACAGGTTCGCCTACTTGAGCCATCGGCCTCGATTCCACCGTCAGAAAATGTTGATAGTGGTGAACACATCAATCACTGGCGAGAAGACTGCGCTATCGACCCTTAAGATCGCACTTGGACACGACCGAGGCGCGCAGAACGTCCAGGAGCTTGCGATAGCGACACCCCCGTGGCCGCAAACAGAACGGGCGGTCGCCGAGAAGGAACGGGCCATAGATGTATCCACAAAAAAGTTCTACCAGGCCTGTCTGGATACATCTCTACCATTGCCCACGTTTAATAGCTATATGGATTTTCTCATGATGCAAAAGTTCAGCCTCATATGCCGGCAATATCTACCAGCGGACTATACGTTTTATAATGGTAAGGTCTACTATTTTGATATGAAAGTAAATCCGATCAAGGCGGCTGCGGCAAAGGCCATCGTTGGAATCTATATATATTTGATGAAGGACATGAGCCCGGGTAATGTCTTATGGCCTGCAACTAAGAGCCTATCTCATTAGGTCAATAGCATTAATTTAGTATACTTTTCTAATCACGTTCAATTGAAGATTTGTTAATGCTTTTTAAACCATTATTTTTAAATAGTCAACATGCATATATTGACATGTGTTTCTACCTTTAAATGTCACGGAAATGATAAGAAAAGCAATGGGCTGGTGCCCCAATGCAGCATCATTAAACAATAACGGGAAGATAGATATGGTATCGTATGAAGGAAAGCTCATAGATAAAATAAAAGATATGGGATACAGGGGAATTCTCAGTTTTCTGCATCTGGTGTTGGGATCATGGCTGATAATAACTGCGTTCAGTGTTCTGGCAAAACCACAGTTTTTCCCATGGTGGTTCATGGAAATAAATATCATTTCATCGGGGATACTTTTAGTAATAGGCGTGTCGTCCCTGATGATCTTCTTTAATTTCGTAAAATCTGCCAATATCCACAGGATACTGGCGCTTGTGAATATTATCCTGTTAATTGGTTTTTCGCTATACCTGAGCCAGTCTCTGGTTTCAAGTGAGTTTACATATTCTGTATTTGATAAGCCATATATGGGCTATTCTTTTGGGTTTGTGACGCTCATACTTTTTACACTCATCATCGGAATGCCGAGTATCCTGACTTTTTTCAATAAACCCGCAGGGGAAAAGAAATCAGGATTCCTCAAAGCAACTTCATTGATTCTCATAATCATGTTTGCATCTCTTGGCGCATATTATCTTTATCTGGATAAACAAAAAGATGCCATGCTGGCAGAAGATTTCGGGGAAAACGGGATATATAAGTTATACAGGATCCAGGCGGGTTCAGCATCATATTATGATGATGCACATCCTTATTTCCTTGATTCGGCTGGAGATACTACAGGACATCATATTTCAGAGGATACTTATAAAGCGATTCAATTTTTACAGAATAAAGAAACTGGTAAGGTTCTTACATGGTGGGATTATGAACTGGAAATCAAAGCTGCTGGAAAAGAGCCTGTTATCAGCTATGCATCAGAGGCTATAAAGGCCACAATAGCAAGACCTTCATCCTTATATGATAAATTTGAGCAGGATGAGAAAGTAGCGGATGTCTCCAGGTTTTTCACCACTGATTCCGAAGATGTTGCGAAGGGAATTGCCGGGAAATATGGTGCAAATTTAGTGTATATATCCAGACAAAGAATGAATGACTTGATACAAGTGATGATGTTTGCTGCCGACCCTGAATCGATGCAGAAGCAGAATATAAAGACACCCGGGGAATATTCTGAAAAAATTAAGCCTAAGATGGCTTACAAATTTAATTCAGGTGCAGAGCTAAATTATTTTGATAAGATATTCGAAAACAAGGATGTCATAATTTATCAATTGAAATAGGATTTTCTAATATCTCTGAAAAATATGAAATGGATGCAATTATGAAAGACAGAGAAATTTTCCTGGGAACAGGCATTTTAACGATTATGATAGGATTCTATTGGTTGGTTGCGCAATCTATGAAGGTCGAACTCGGTACTGTTACTTACGAAATATCAACTATATTTGATGGAGGATTCTTAGTCGCAATGGGAATAGCGATCGTAATATCCTGTTTAAGGGAATGGGATTCAGAAAAAGGAAAAAACTTTGTCAAGAAAAAATAATTTTTTAAGGAGATATTTTTCCTTTTTGTGTCATAATACCTCATCCATGCTCCCGCTCCTGAAACCAATGAGATCAAGCGTAACATACAAAAATCCAAGCCTTTTAAACTCAACAGAAACCGCATCGCGCATTTCTATCAAGTGCGTCATCTCATCCGGAGTGATCTCGATGCGTGCTAATCCGGCATGGTCGCGCACACGTACCACATTGAATCCGCGATCACGAAGATAATTTTCGGCAACTCCTACGCGCCTTAAAGCATCAGCCGTGATCGTTTGCCCATATGGGAAACGGGACGAAAGGCATGCCATCGAGGGCTTATCTGCCACAGATAAACCAAGTTTTCGGGCAATCTCCCTGATCTCTTCCTTTGTGACCTTAAATTCCACGAAAGGATTATAGAGCCCCTCTTCAACGATAGCCCTGTGGCCTGGCCTGTGGTTCTTCAGATCAGAAATATTTGTTCCTTCGATAATAGTTTTTATATCATACTCTGCTGCGATTTTTTTTAGCTCCCTTATAAGTCCCTTTTTGCAGTGATAGCATCTGTCCACAGGATTTTCTGCAAAACCAGGCTCGCCAAGTTCATCGTAGCAAATCGTCTTATGTGAAATCCCAATTTCTCTTGCTACTGCTTTTGCGCGATCAAGCTCACCCGGGGCAAGTGTCTGTGAATCCGCTGTGACAGCAATTGCTTTTCTTCCAAGTGCCCTGAATGCCAGTGCTGCAAGGACAGAGCTATCCACTCCGCCTGAAAATGCAATAAGAACGCTGCCTTTTTTTGCAATACACGCCTGAATAGACTGTATTTTTTCATCAATTGACATTGCGATAATAACAATCCGAAAAGATGTAAGCGTTTCTATGGAACTGATGAAAACATGCAATATAAATTAGAACATTTTCCACTTGAAATGCAGGTGAAACAGTAAACATATTTCGAAAGAATGACATTAATGTGCTAATATCAATATCTATTATTCATGTTGAATGGTGAATCGAATGCTAATGGCTGATTTCACATGTTATTTTCCATCATAATAATATACATCATTATTTAATTTTCCATGAGAAATAAAGGGGTTAAAATAATAATAAAAATGAAAAATGATTATTTGATTTCCAACCCTTTCACATATATCCCTTCATCCACAATTTCCCCCACTACTTTTCCACCTAGCATCTGTGCCGCATTTTTTGCATCTTTCTTGGGAATTACAACAACAAAACCCATACCCATATTGAATGTTTTATACATTTCAAGATCTTCCACTTCCCCTTCTTCCTGCAAAAACCTGAATATCGGCTGGGGTTCGAATGGATCATTGATGTCAAATCCGTATTTCGTGATGCGGTGAAGTTTCATAAGCCCGCTTCCGGTAATATGAGCAAGACCGTGAATATCGAACTCTTTTGCTGCATCCAGTATTTCCATGTAAATCCTGGTAGGTATCAGTAATTCATCCCCTATGGTCGTCTCTTCATTGTATGGAAATGAGTCATGATATGAACGACCTGCATCTTTTATGATCCTTCGTACAAGAGAATATCCATTACTGTGCACGCCACTTGATGGTATCCCGACAATGGCATCACCTGTTTCGATCCTCTCTCCTGTGATCACTTTCTCTTTTTTGACCATTCCCAGACATGTTCCTGCCAGGTCAAAACCATTAATAATATCCGGCAGGGTCGCAGTTTCCCCTCCTACGATGGTCATCCTTGATATCCGGGCGCCTTTTGCAAGTCCTTCCCCGATTTGTCCCATGATCTCCGGATTGGGTTCATGTATGGCGATGTAATCCACAAATGCAAGAGGCTCTATCCCCATAGCCAGAAGGTCGTTCACATTCATGGCGATACAATCAATCCCGATTGTGTTCCATCTTTTCATCTCGTTTGCGATCAGGACCTTTGAACCCACACCATCTGTAGTCAGTGCAAGAGCATATTCCCCAAAATCAATAAGGCCCGCATAGTGGCCAACATCGGTTAAAGGGGCGCCAGTGCCTTTGCGTTTATAGGTAAGTTTTTTTGCAAGGGCAGCTATTGCCCGGTTTTCTGTATCGATATCAACGCCTGCTTTTGCATAAGTTAACGCCATACAGGCTTCAATAAGAGTGATTGCATAAAGATTTTATGATTGGATAGAGCAGGCGTTGGATAGGTGTGTGTGGGAGTGACATAAAAAATATGCCTGCTCATACTTATGATAAGCATAATACTATATAAGTATTTTGGTTGTTAATTATTAATACATCAGGTTTGTATTCCAGAAAGAGTCGCAAAGCTATAGAAACAATTTACAAAAAACGGAAAAATTATTAACCTACTGGAATCCCAGTGTATCTTCTATCCGGCTTATCTCAGGGCTGGTGGTTTCTTCGCCGACCACATAGCCTTTACAATTGGCAAGAAGCCCGGAACCAACAAGGGGAGAACCAAAATTAACTGTCCCGATATTAACTGGTAATTTGAACAGTTCTTCAATTACCGATATCTCAGCAGGGCTGGATTTAGGATGCACGAGTACACCTTTGTTCGTGGCTATACCTGCCATTCCAACGGTCTTTAAACCGCCAAGAGTGCCTCGTTGGACTTCGACACCGAGAGTTTTCTGAATTATCTTAATGGACTTTTCAGAGAGGTCAGGATGAACAAGGGCCGCGGTATCGTTGGCTAAAATAAGGTTTCCTGCTGCGTTGTGCTCTTCGGTTAACCTTGCTGCCTTGATATGTTTCCTTATAGCTCTGATCTCTTTTTCCAGGACAAAACCTGCTACCATCATCCCGTTATTGTTTCCCCGCATCAGTGAACCTATAATCGAACTTCCGCTTATAGCAGTACAGCAGGCTGAAACACCAAGCGATTCTTCCAGTTCCCCTATGATTTCTGCAGATGCATCATAAGGTACAAAAACAAATTCATCTGTACACGTTGCAAAGACGCCCAGTACGGGGCTCCCTGAAATATTCAATTTACGTTTCAATTAAGCCCCAAAAAAAAATTATTCCGGGGCGAGTTCAGCCTGAACGCCGCCAGCTTCGAACTTGACCGCCCTTACTCTTAATTTCAATGGCGGTTTCATTGAGCCTCTCTCCCAGAGTTTCTCGTTGATGGTCTTATCGATCTTGACCTCGTCAAGGTCGGTCTTCAGGTGTTTTCCAAGATATGCTCTTACTTTCCTGACTGCGCATTCTGCTCTTTTCCAGCGCGGGACTTTCCGTGCATCCGAAAGGGGAATAGTATAAATTCTTTCAATATCTGCCATAATAATCACTTTAAACCTTGAGTGTGCTTCTTCTCCAGTTGCGTCTCTTTGGATGGGTCATTACATTTCTCTTAGTCTTTACGATAACCCATGCCGGGAGGCGCTGGTTCTGATTCTGGTGTTTTGCCAGTCGTTTCTTCTTTGCTTTTGTCCTTTGAGTCATAAGAATTCACCGAATAATCTAGAATTGGAATACCCTGTACGTCTTGATACATTGATAAAGCTTTTGGATACCTATTTATACCCTCCTGCCATTTAAAATCCTCTTGCGGGTGATATAAATGGCAAAAACATCAAAGATATCAGGTTTTTATAAGCAAAGCCCAAAAGAAAGGCTCAAAATAGTATCCGAATTCTCAGGGCTCTCAGAAGAAGAAGCATCATGCATAGGTGCAACTGGCGCTCTTTCACTTAATGCTGCTGACAGAATGGTGGAAAACCTCATTGGAGTTATGGAAGTGCCTATGGGTGTTGCGGTGAATTTCCAGATAAACGGCAGGGATTATCTTATTCCCATGGCTATCGAAGAACCATCGGTGATAGCCACAGCGAGCAATGCAGCCAAGATGGCACGAGAAGGCGGAGGCTTCACAACGAGCAGCACAGGTCCTGTAATGATGGGCCAGATACAGGCTGTCGGGATAAAAGACCCGAACGGTGCGAGATTGAACATCCTTGAGAAAAAAGATGAAATAATCAGGCGCGCAAACGAAGTTGATCCGATACTCGTAAAGTTCGGCGGCGGCGCAAAAGATGTGGAAGTCAGGGTGATTGATACACCTTCCGGGAAAATGCTCATCACGCACCTTGTTGTGGATTGCAGGGATGCCATGGGCGCAAATGCCGTGAATACGATGGCTGAAACTGTGGCGCCTTATATTGAGGAACTTACCGGGGGGCGCGTGTATCTAAGGATCATTTCAAATTTTGCAGATAAACGTCTGATGAGGGCAAAAGCGGTTTTCCCAAAAGAGATTATCGGAGGAGAAGAAGTTGTAGACGGTATTCTTGCAGCATATCATTTTGCTGCAGGCGACCCTTACAGGGCAGCAACCCACAACAAAGGTATCATGAACGGGGTTTCAGCAGCAGTGCTTGCTACAGGCAACGATACAAGGGCAATAGAAGCCGGGGCGCATGTTTATGCATCGCGAAGCGGAGTTTACCGTCCCCTTTCGTGCTATGAGAAAAATGCAAATGGCGATCTTGTTGCAACAATAGAAATGCCAATGGCCGTAGGTCTTGTAGGAGGGGCGACGAAGACAAACCCGATAGCTCGATCTGCTGTAAAGATCCTTGGCGTAAAGTCAGCTACAGAAATGGGTGAAGTATTTGCAGCCCTTGGACTTGCCCAGAATTTCGCAGCAATGCGTGCTCTTGCTACAGAAGGCATCCAGAGGGGTCATATGGGGCTTCACTCAAGGAATGTAGCCATCCAGGCAGGTGCCACCGGTGATCTGGTTGATAAAATAGCTGATATTATGGTCAGGGAAAAGAAGGTAAGGGCTGACAGGGCAAAGGAACTGCTGGATGAGATGATGAAATAAACATACATCCTTAAGATTCAGGGCAATTACTTATTTATTTCCTAAAAACCTATTATCGACAAATGCCTACCATAAGTGAAAAGATACTCTCCCGCGCATCGGGTAAACCCGTAAAGGCCGGTGATTTTGTACTGGCTGACATAGATTATGCAATGGCTCATGACGGGACAAGCATCCTGGCTGTGAGGGCTTTTAAAGAAATGGGTGTAAAGAACGTATGGGATCCGGATAGGATCATTATCCCATTTGACCACATAGCGCCAGCCAATAATGAAACTGCGGCAAAACTTCATAAAAGCACCAGGCAATGGATAAAAGAACATGGGATCACAAATTTCTTCGATGTAGGTGAAGGCATCTGTCATCAGGTCTTGCCTGAACAGGGTTTTGCCATGCCGGGAAAACTTATAATCGGAGCGGATTCGCATTCATGCACTTACGGAGCCTTTGGAGCTTTTGCCACAGGGGTCGGAGCTACTGATATGGCTGAAATCTTTGCAAGCGGCAAGTTGTGGCTGCGTGTTCCGCAAACAATAAAGATCACGGTGGAAGGGAAACTCGCAAAAGGCGTATCAGCAAAGGACATGACACTTTTCATAATTAAGAATGTAGGCGCAGACGGTGCTAATTATAAAGCTATCGAATATTACGGCAGTGCCATCAGTGAATTATCAATGGCCGAACGTATGACCCTTTGCAACATGTCAATAGAGATGGGAGCAAAAACAGGCATCGTGCCTGCTGATGAAAAAACATTTGAATACCTTAAAGAACGGGCGCGTGATAAATTTAAGCCTGTTTATGCTGATAAGGATGCGAAATATTGCGAGGAATATAATTTTGATGCAGGGGATATTGAACCACAAATTGCAAAACCGCATGAGGTTGATAATGTATCAGGAGTTGGAACACTTCTGGGTACGCCTCTAGACCAGGTTTTCATAGGTTCATGCACGAATGGGAGATTCGAGGATTTAGAAGTTGTGGCAAAGATCCTTTCGGGCAAAAAGGTGAAAGTCAGGACAATTGTGCTTCCTGCATCACGTTCTGTACTGATAAAAGCAACAGAATCCGGTATAATTTCAACGCTTCTTAAAGCCGGCGCCATTATTGCGCCACCCGGATGCGGACCATGTCTTGGCGCCCATATGGGTGTAATATGTGAGGGCGAAACATGCCTCTCCACATCCAACCGCAATTTCAAGGGCAGGATGGGGGCCGGAGGGCTGATATACCTTTCATCACCGGAAACAGCGGCGGCGAGCGCGCTTAAAGGGGAGATTGCAGACCCGAGAGATGTTGGATCTAATTGATTTGATATTGAAGGATAACATGGGGTTCAGGAAGCTTCTATATGTTGATTCGGGCAGATACAGGTTCCATGTCCATGTGCACGATGAGTGCGTGCAGAAATTGGTCAATCCTGAAACACAGGGAGATCGCAGACTGGGTGGAAATAAATATAGTTGTGACTAACTACCCAACTTTCACCCTTGGTTATGACAACAGCCAAAAATATCCATACATTGTCCAAAAGCTCTTTTATCGATAGCTGATGTTGATCTCAAGCCAGCCCTATGAGATGCCTGTTCTGTTTCCCAACTCTGCGTTTAGGTGAAAATCCTTCGGAACATCAAGAGTTGTGATATTTAATGATAATATCTTGTCAACAGCAAACCAGCATCTTGTTAACTCTTGGATCTATCAGTTTATCAGCCTCACTCGGTTTGATCTTAATTATGCCAGTGAGTTCATCCACGGATCAGATGAAGCTTCAACTATCAATTTATTATTGACAACCGTCATTCTTATTACAAATTAAAGTCAATCAAACTACTCTTGGGCTTCTTTCTCCTCCTCGAAAAGCTTATCATAAGCTGTGTGAAAGTAATGTCACATATGAAAGAGCTTCTCTCCTGGGACCAGACACTTTTCAAAGACAGTGAGTTATTTGAACTTGACCATATCCCTGAGCATTTCCTTCACAGGGAATCGCAACTTTCATCCCTCATGCATTGCATCCGGCCTGCCCTGGGAGGAGGCCGGCCGCTAAACAGTCTCTGTATAGGCGCGCCAGGGACAGGAAAAACAACAGCAGTTCAAAAGGTATTTGAAGAGATCGAAAAACATTCCGAAAAGCTGGTGCCAGTGCTCGTTAATTGCCAGGTCAATTCAACACGATACTCTGTATTTTCACAGATATTCAAGAAACTTATTGGTTATGCGCCGCCAGCATCGGGCGCCTCTTTTAAGAAAATATTCGGCGATGTTGCAAAATATATAGTTGAGCATGAAAAAGTTCTCGTCGTAGCGCTTGATGATATGAATTACCTGTTCTATGACACGGAGGTCAATGATGTCCTGTACTCACTTCTGAGGGCCCATGAAACACACCCGGGCGCGCGGATGGGGGTTATTGCAATACTCAGCGACACGGGTGTTCCCCATATACTTGACCCCAAAGTTGAATCTGTGTTCCTGCCCGAAGAAGTGAAATTCCCGCCATATTCGATCGATGAGATACGTGATATCCTGTCAAACCGCGTAAAGTTAGGATTTTACCCGGATGTGCTTGACACAAACGTTCTTGAAAACATAACACAACACACTTTCGCGCTTGGTGATCTGCGCGTGGGTATTGACTTATTAAAGCGCTCAGGACTCAATTCGGAAAAGCGGGCAAGTAAAACAATTGCCCTGGAAGATGTTGAGTTAGCATATGAGAAATCCCGGCTTGTGCATCTTTCCTATATGATGCGTACTTTGAAAAAGGATGAAAAAATACTACTTGGATTAATAGCGGATTCTCCTCAATCCAATTCAGGCGACATTTATGAAAAATTCCACCAGAAGACTTCTCTTGGATACACAAGGTTTTATGAACTGCTGAACAAGCTGGGCTCTTTCAAGCTTATAGATACTGATTTTACAGGCAAGGGGGCGCGCGGGAGAAGCCGCATTGTTACACTCCGGTTCAAACCCGAAGAAGTAAAAGTGAGACTGTAGATAAGACTATAGATAAGATTGCCGATAAAAAATTGTACATAACAGATTTTATATAACTATATCTGCATTTATCTGCGTTTATCTGCGATTTATTATTTCATTGATTATTTTGAATTCTCTATATCGATTTAAAAAACTATATATACCTTTATTGTCTATAATAGCTACCCAAAATTTTAATTCAAAAAGGAGAAAATAAATGTCAAATCAAGTACAACCAATACTTCCACTTGCACCGGTAGAGCGAATAATCAGAAAAGCAGGAGCAGACAGGGTAGCAGAAGACGCAGGCGTTGAGCTTGCAAAAGTCCTTGAGGAATATGGCATAGAAATTTCGCGTGAAGCCATAACCCTTGCAAAACATGCAAAGAGAACAACTGTCAAAGAAGAAGATATCAGGCTTGCTGTTGCAAGATTGAAGAAACCGAGCTTTACCACATAAATCCAGATACTTTTTTTATTTTTTTATTGTGTTTTCGTATGACTATCGAAGATAATCTTGGTTATACATTTAGAAATAAAGATTTCATAAACCGCGCCCTTACGCGTAAAGCCTATGCTCTTGAACAAAAACAGCAAAATGTCGGGTGTGAGGACCAGGAAATTTACCGGACGCTGGGTGATGCTGTCCTGAAAGCGGTTTTGATCGATCTTTTGATCAAAAACGGCGTTAATTCAAGAGGGGAAATAACAAGCAGGAAGAAGAGCCTTGAAAGGGAAGAAGGGCTTGCTGATATCAGTACAAGTCTTGGGATCGGCGCATATCTTAAATTAGGAAAAGGCGAAAGAAAACAAAAAGCAGATGAGGAACCTTATGTACTGGCAGAGACTTTTGAAGCTGTGATCGGGGCGATATATCTTGATGGCGGGTTTCTTGCCTGCAAAGGAATAATAGAGAAATTGTTTAATATTTAGACTTTTCAAGTTCTTTCCTTATCTTCTGAAAATCCTCTTCCAGGCCTGACCTGTACGCAGGATTGTAGAGCACTGCGGCAGGATGGAAGGTAGGTATTACAATGACAGGCAGGCCAAGAAGTTTCTCTTTATATGCCCGTCCTCTAATTGCGGTTAATCCCTCGACCTTAACGTTCACCTTTGAAAGAATATACCTTGTTGAATGTTTTCCCAGCGTTGCGATAACCTTGGGCCTTATTACCTGTATCTGTCTATCAAGATATGCAGTGCATGCCTCAACTTCGTCCGTTTTTGTCTCCCTGTTCTGTGGAGGCCTATGCTTGACGATATTACTGATATAGACCTCTTCCCTCCTGAGATTGATGTCTGAGATAAGCCTGTCCAGGAGCTTTCCCGCGCTCCCAACAAAAGGTCTTCCTGCCAGGTCTTCCCTGTATCCCGGCGCCTCGCCTATCAGCATAAGGGAAGCTTCAAGGTTTCCTTCTCCGGGAACAGGGTTTCTTGCGTACTGCCGGAGGCGGCATTTCCTGCAGACCTGCACCTCACTAACTATCTCGTCCATAAGTTCTTGCTTTGACATGATCTTCAAGCTCCTGCTGTTATCCTCCCTGTTATGATTTGCATGGTTTTATTTATACAGCTAAGGGACATTCGTAAATAACTTGACTATCTATAGAGGAGCACTTTGTGGGTTCATTAGGCGTTTGTCTGTATCTCGTTCTCTTCGCCTTTTTCTTATTCGCTTTTAATGAATATTGTAACGAACAAAGCACATCATACAACGCTGTTTTTTGTATGCTGTGTCCCCCTGAACTGTTAATTTATGCATGTCAACTTATTAACGGGAGTTGCCTTAGCTTACATGTCGCATAAATCGGGACGATACCCTGGGTAGAGCTACTTAAGCTGTCACCATCCTATAATTCAACTCTTGGAAGATGTATATAAACTTGTTCCATTGAAAAAATACAATTCAAAAAAGAAAGATAGACCACATCATAAACTCTCTTTTCGTGCACGAAAGCAATCCCGCTGCCTATCTCCTTAATAAATTGTTTCATATCCGCTGAATCCCCCAACATGCTTTGCCAGGTATATTGCATCCACAAGAGTAACTTTTCCATTGGCGTTTATATCACCGTCAGCATAAATTGTCTCATATCCGCTAAAGCCTCCAACATGCTTTGCCAGGTATATTGCATCCACAAGGGTCAATTTGCCATCACCATTTATATCGCCAGTTTTTGGCAATATACCTCCAGGAATAGATGGACCTCCAGGATCGTGAATAACTCCATTTACCGTATTATCAGAATCTCCTATTCCTCCATCAATAAGAGTCAATTTCAATTCATTTCCATTAATTGCATCTGGTGTTATTGAATACCAGGAGGGATTATGGCTTGCCTGATATTTCCAGTATGTTGTACCTACTGGAAGACTATTGGGAAAAGTAATGGTCAGAATCGCACTGCTTCCAGCAGTTATACCAGTTATATCGAAATTGAAAAGACCATAGAAAAGATTTGTTCCACTTGGAGGCGATGGTATGGTGGGTACACCTTCACTGTATAGATTTCGAATTGCCCCTGAACTTGTCTCAAAGCTTACAGGACCTTTTCCTGTGCTGGATTGAACAGTTTGAACAATTGGTGGGGTCTCTGGACCTATAAACAGACCAAAAGCAACAGGTCTGCTTCCTACAGGCACGATCTTTATAACTTTGTGTGTAGCTGTGTCAATAACCGCGACCGTGTTTGTATTGGAATTCGCCACGTACGCCTGCTTCCCATCAGGAGTCACTGCAACTCCATTAGGCGAGCCTCCTACTGTGTACACTGTGTCTATAACCTTGTGTGTAGCTGTGTCAATTATCGAGACTGTGCTGTCTTTTGAATTCGTTATGTATACGTTTGTCCCGTCAGGAGTTACAGCAACCCCAATAGGACCTTGTCCTACAGCCACGGTGTCTATAACTTGCTGTTTATCTGTGTCAATTATCGAGACGGTGTTGTCTTTATAATTTGTCACATATGCATTTGGACGAAAATCTCCGGGTTTTTTGAGCGGAAGCATTGCCACTCCAACAGGACTTTGTCCTACAGGAATGGTGGGGTATGGACATTGGAAGCATGGGGTTTGGAATACAGGCGACTCTAATACTGAGACCGTGTTGTCATTGGAATTCACTACGTATACCGGGAAGACGTTCCCATTGCCTCCGTTTGGATTGGGTGGAATCACTGCAATTCCAGTGGGTACCTTTCCTACAGGCAATGTAAGTGTAACTTTGTTTGTAACCCCGTCAATTACCGAGACCGTGCCGTCTCCATTCGTCACGTATGCATCTGGAAATAGGCCTCCTAATGGGTAAAATGCCACTCCATAAGGGTGGATTCCTACAGCCACGGTGTCTATGACTTTGTTTGTGGTTGTGTCTATAACCGAGACGGTATTGCCGATGTCGCCCCAATTCGTCACAAATACCCGAGTCCCTTCAGGATTCACTGCTACTCCAGTAGGTTGGTCTCCCACACCTATCGTTTCTATAACTTGGTTTGTGGCTGTGTCAATCACTGAAACGCCGAAATTTCCAGAGGTTGTAATATAGGCGAATGGTGCAGCGCTAACTCCGCCCGTAAGCACTATGAGCGTGAGCATCATTATTCCCACGGCTTTTGCGATGCAAATTCTATAGGATACCATAGTTTCACCTATTGTCCTATATAAATTTTTCATTTTGTTTCTACTTTCATTCTTATTGTTACTTTTCATTACTTTTACCTCCTTGAGCCCGCGATAGCTTGCCTTTTTGAGGTCTTAACTAAGACGGTTGTTGATGCACTTACCACACCACCTGAGGCAAATCCCCGTGCATCTCGGACTTCTTAGAGCGTGGTTTAAATATAATAATATGGGATATTAATCTCCCGATTTTGGTTATATTGTTTATGTATTTGTATATTTCCAGAGTTTAGGCTAGCGCCGTTTGAGTACGGATAGGTCGTCAGGAATGTCTTGAACATATCCACAATAGAGAGTCGCAGAAAAGCCTTCAGTTTCATGTTACCCCTCCATCATATATTCATCTTACCTGCGATCAATATTTCTCTGTTTGCCAACAATGTTTGTTAGAAAAACCATTTCAAGACCCATTATGGAGGCAAAACCTCCTTGATAATTAATCCTTTTCATCTTCCTTCCCACCTTCTTTCATTTGGTAATTATTCCTGGATAGTTCTTGAGTTTTCTCCAGAAATAATAGTAACTCCATTTAAAATCAGTTTCAGTCATACTATAAATGTTTTGTGAAATTACTTCCAGTTATAGAAGGTTGCGCATAAGTTTGGCCAGATTTAACAGCACTATTTTTATAGACAACTAAACCTATCTCTACTTGAAGTATAAATTCCCGGTAATATACTGGATATAAAGAGAGGGATGGAAAACGAACAAGCCCAAATTATTAAGAGCTCAGTTGAAAAGAATTAGCGAATAGGAGAATTTTAGTCAAAGAGGCACAAAAGAAGATATAATTGAAAGATTCCTATGAAGAACCAGGAAATAGCTAGAATATTGTATGAAATCGCCGAATATTTGCAAATGGAAGGCGTAGCTTTCAAGCCCCAGGCATATAGAAAAGCAGGTCTTGGACTTGAGACATTCGATCGCGATATAGAAGATTTGTATAGGGAGGAGGGGCTTAAAGGGCTAAAAAAAATCCCCGGGGTGGGCGAAAGCATCGCGCAAAAAATCGAAGAATATCTCAAGACAGGCAAAATAAAATATTATGAGGATTTCAAAAAGAAAATACCAGCGAGCGTCGAAGCCCTGACTGCCGTGGAAGGCGTGGGGCCAAGAAAAGTTAAGATCATCTTTGAAGAATTGGGCATCAAGAACCTGGACGAGCTGGAGAAGGCGGCGAAAGAAGGAAAAATAAAGAAATTACCCGGTTTCGGGGAAAAAACAGAAAAAAACATCCTGGAAGGTATCGCATTCCTGAAAAGAGAGAAGGGCAGATTTCTCCTGGGAGAGATCTTGCCCACAGCCAGAGAAGTATTCGCGAAATTGGAAAAGTTGAAAGAAGTTGAAAAGTTGTCTATGGGCGGTTCGGTGAGAAGGATGAAAGACACCATAGGCGATCTGGATTTTTTGGCCATTTCTGAAAATCCGGAGAAAGTAATGGATCTTTTTGTTTCATTGCCCGGCGTGGTCAGGGTGTGGGAGAAAGGCGCTACCAGGGCATCTGTGCGTATGCTCCAGGGATTCGATATGGATATCAGGGTTATTCCCAAAAAGAGCTATGGTTCGGCTTTGCAGTATTTTACCGGTTCCAAAGAACATAACATACATTTGCGCAAGATCGCCATTGAAAAGGGATTAAAGTTAAATGAATACGGCGTTTTTAAAGGGAAAGAGATGGTGGCAGGAGAAGATGAGGAAGAAGTCTACAAGGTTTTGGGCTTGAACTGGATGGCGCCGGAATTACGGGAAAACACGGGAGAAATCGAAGCAGCGATTCGCGAGGCTCAAGGCAAACCCGATGGTTTACCGAAGCTTATTGATTATAAGGATATCAAAGGAGATCTGCATTATCATTCGCGGTGGCAGGAAAGCGATGGCACGCCGATTGAAGAGGCGGCGCTGGCTGCCAGGGATTTTGGCTACGAGTATATCGGCATTTCCGAACATACCAAAACTTTGAAGATAGAACATGGTTTAGACGAGAAACAATTGCTTCACCATATTTCTGAAATAGAAAAAATTAATTCTCGCTTGAGCCAGGGCTCTGGCGGGCAGTTAAAATTCAGGGTATTGAGCGGCTGTGAAGCCAACATTATGCAGGACGGATCCATCGATATCGACGATAAAGTTTTAGCAGGACTCGATTACGTGATTGCTGGCGTCCATTCCAAATTCAAGATGCCTATGGAAAAGATGACAGAGCGGATTATTAAGGCAATGGAAAATCCCCATGTGGACATCATTTCCCATCCCACCGGAAGGCTGATCATGAAGCGCGAAGAATATCAGATTGACGTGAAAAAAATCCTGGAGGCGGCCAGGGAAACTAAAACTGCCCTGGAAATAAATTCCTATCCAGAGCGGCTTGACATGAAAGATGTCTACATCAAAAGAGCCAGGGAAGAAGGGGTGAAGATGGTTATCAACACGGATTCCCACAACCCTTCCCAATTACATTATATAGAATACGGCATTTCCCAGACGCGCCGCGGCTGGGCTGAAAAAGAAGACATTATAAACTGCTGGCCAGTAGAGAAATTACTAAAGTTTTTTAACGAATAAGGGTACGCCACGATTTCTACGGACATACCTTTTTCCGTGCGCATGTGTACGAGTTAGGTGGAATAATGCAATATTTTAAATATAAAAGGAAGATATTTAGATTAAATTCTAGGAGGTAAATATGGCAAAAGAGTATCGCACATCACTCTTTCCTAATACTGCAGCAGGGCAACAAGAGAAAATAAGAACAATAAACTCTTTATCATATGAAGGCTGGAAAGTTGTAAGCGAAACAATAACTCCAGGGAAGTTTAAAGGTGTGAAGGCTTGCTGTTTGGCATCAATATGTTTGCCTTTTGGCTTTTGTGCTGGTTCAACTGAAGGTACTATTAATGTAACCCTTGAAAGAGATACAGTATAATATATACAACGAAACTAAGGAACGAATATCCAAAGAAAAATCCGGTAATAAACCGTAGAAGGTTATTTGATTCCCTAAGTTTGAAAAGCTGAGTAACTCCATCAATACTGAGCACAATAAATGAAATTGGGAATATATATATAGAATATTTCCAGAATATCAGCATTGATGGAGAAAATACTACTCCAACAAAAATTCCAGTGCATCTAGCACAAATATGAAACTGTCGACCTTTCCAAAAAAATGACCTTGATGATATTTGATGACAATTGAACAGCAGACGCAAATATTTATTGTCAATAAATAGATTGATAATAATGAAATCACTGATTTCTCTAAACATAATCTTATTTATCAACATCTGGTACAACTATAACCTTCAAAGATTCCCTTGCCTCTCCTGCTATCTTAAATCCCTTCTGGATATCCTCCAGTGTTACCCTGTCAGTTATCATATCCCTGACATTAATCTTCTTGTCTTTGATCAATGCAAGCGCCTTTTCAAGATCAACAGGCGCTGCGCCATAACTGGATACAACGCTCAATTCATTTCTCCAGAAATCTTCAACAGGGATTGGGAGATTCTTATTCGGGATGGCAAAGAGCATAATTATCCCTTTCTTATCAATGTACCTGAACGCTGCTTCAAAAGCAGGCATTGCTCCCGTACACATGATTATCCTGTCAGCTTTCAGATCCAGTTCTTCACTGGCATTGAAAACCTCATCCGCACCGAATTCACCTGCCTTTTCCAGCCTGTAATCATTGATATCCGTCGCAATGACCCTTACATTTTTTAATTTTGCCATAGCAATATTCAACAGGCCAGAAATCCCGGAACCCATGACAAGAACGGTCTGGCCAGCTCTGACACCGATAATTCTCTGTGCCCTTACAACACATGCAAGAGGCTCGATCATCGTCCCTTCTTCATAAGAGACATTGGCAGGAAGAAGGTAAGTTCCGCTCTTCACATTGATTTCCGGTACCCTGACAAATTCACTGAATCCGCCGGGATCGTAATTACCTTTATGCAGCGTTTCACAGGCTGTATGATTTCCAGCAAGGCAATACTTACATTCGTTGCATGGGACATGATGGCTTACGAAAACCCTTTGACCGACTTTGAATTTATCAGACTTTGATTCGACTATTTCGCCTGTCATCTCATGGCCAAGTACCCGCGGGGCTTTCTTGATCCTGTACCATTCCATCAGATCGGTCCCGCAAATTCCTGAGGCTCTGACCTTTACAAGTATTTCCTCGTTTTTTATTTCAGGTTTTAGTCTTTCTTCTATCCTGATATTGTTATTGTTGTAATATACTGCGGTTTTCATTATTTATTTTTTGATTGTTCATAAATCTCGTAAGCTACATCCACAGGCTTACCACCATGGACGATCGCCCTTACAGCCTGTATCATACCCACAGGGCTGTCACTCTGGAAAATATTCCTTCCCATATCAACACCAACTGCGCCATCTGATATTGCCCCGTATGCCATTTTCAGGGCATCAATTTCAGGCAGCTTCTTCCCGCCTGCTATTACAACAGGCACTTTTCCGCATGCTTCAACTACTTTCTCGAAGTTCTCAGTATAATATGTTTTTATGATATGCGCACCCGTTTCAACGCAAATCCTTGAAGCAAGGCCAAGGTAGCGCGCATCACGAACCATTTCTTTCCCGACAGCAGTTACTGCAAGCACAGGGATCCCGTATTTTTCACCGTCATCAACAAGCTTTGAAAGATTTTCTATTGTCTCTCTTTCATATTCCCCGCCTACATATACGGAGCATGTGATAGCTGATGCATTTATCCTTATCGCATCTTCTATGCCCGTTGTTATAGTTTCATTGGATAATTCCTTCAGGATGCTTTGCCCGCCGGAAACGCGTAAAATTATCGGAATATCCACAATTGGCTCTATCCAGTTCCTGACAGCCCCCCTTGTTATCATCAAAGCATCAGCATATGGCAGTAGCGGTTCAACTGTCCTTCCCAGGTTGGAAAGCCCGGTCGTCGGGCCCTGGAAATAACCATGATCAACAGCAAGCATTACGCAACGCCCTGTTTTGGGCTTGATTATCCGTGAAATCCTGTTCTTCATTCCCCAGTCCATTTTAAATTACCTCCTATTTCCTATTCCTATTATTCAGGCCTGACGAGCAAATAACCTTTTTCGATCAGCCAGTGATGGAATTCATAGGTCGTATGCAGGCAGTTTTCCTTGCATATTTCCCTCAGGTCATTATAATCTTCAGAATCCTGTTCTTTCTTATTCATTATCATCTGTATGGGACATCCAATATCATTACAGTATTCTCTTCGTTTATACTCTATAAATCCCTTGATTGCCACAATCACAAAGCGGTCTCTGGATACTTAATAGTTTCGGAAAAGAGAGGCTGGTTCAATTCGGGTATCTTTTCCCAAAAGTGGTCTGGAACTGGCATATCATTGATTAAAGTAGCAGAGTTTATGGATATGATTCCAATTGCGATGTATCATACATTCTGAAATAATTGAAATTGCAGTAAATCCAGATCATGTTCATATTTTCTTTAAATATCCTCCAAAGTATTCACTGAGTTTTATTGCCAAAAGACTGAAAGGCAGGACAAGCAGAATACTCAGGAAAGAAATTTCTTATTTTAAGGAATGGTATGGAGAGCATATGTGGGCGCCAAGCTGCTTCCATGGGTCTGTGGGAAATGGATGGGACGTTGTAAAAAAATACATTGAAACACAGGATGTACATCATGCTAAAAACGCTAGCTACAGGCCTCGTCCTTAAGTCCGGGGTTTGTAGTGACTGAAGGCGATAGGAGGTTTGTGCATCAGCAGGATTATATATAATCAGAATAATAATCGAGATGCTAAAATTTGGGGTATGGAATTTAACATAAGAGCTCCAACCTCAGCATACAAGTATGAACTCTCTGCTGTTGCATATCAGATTAAAATATGACTTGGTCGCACGGAAGAGGAAGATGTACCATCCATGTTCTCGAAAAAATAATATGATAGGTATCGAAAATCATGTGTAATTCCCCTGATGAATTTCTGGCTGAATTAAAAAAACTTAATTGGCGTTCCATACCGGATCATCCATATTATGATTCAGAGTATCAGAGAGTCACGCTCACTAAACTGAAAAAATATGGGGAAAAATATGGGTTTGCATTCGTAGATGACCCATTGGGATTCGCGCTGAAACCCTGTATCGATAAAGCATTTCGTGGACTTTCTTCCGAAGACCTCCGGACTGTCAATGAAAAGGTTGCAATTGGGGTAGCTCAAACAGGCGACATCAACGCGACAGTTTATCGTTCCGAAAGAGGGCATTATGCGATTCTTTTAAATCGCGGGTTGATGATATTTCTTAATAAGTTCCTCAAATTATCTCTGACACAGGGCTTGCCTGAAAAAACCATTTATATAGATAAAGAAGCGAAGGAACTTTTAGAGAAGGATGGCATTTCTGCTGTGTTCGAATTTATTCGTGGTAATTATTTAAAATACGGTGAACCGTTAGGCGGGAAGGTTCTACCAATTCCAGAGATTGAAACTAAAGTCGCCTCTTTGTTACATTATGGAGAAAATTTTGCAGTGTGCCATGAGCTTGGGCATTTCTTTAATGGAGATCTTGAGGAATCTTTTTCATCTGGTCTCTTCACATCTCCTGCCAGTGGAATTTCAAAGATTAATCACTCCTATGAGCATAAAATAGAGTTTCTTGCTGACCTTTCCGGTTACGAGATTTACCGCAAGGGATGTTGTCAAGGTGGGGACATGGATGAACATACTTCTCTGATTGCTCCAATCTCAACCTTATTTGACGCAATTGGATTCTTGGATGATTCTGAGAATCCTTCGCATCCACATCCCATACACCGACTTCTAAATATTGCTTATTATGCTCACGGAAAAGAAGCTGCGAACTTCTGGCTTAAAACTTACGAGGGATTCAGTAATGACTTCGTCCAAAAAATGAGAGAATTTATCGAAGAACTTGACAAAAACCAACAAGCTCATCGATAATTAGTTTGATTATTGCATCAAAGGAGTCAACTGATATAGTTATATTTTGAATACATATATAAATTATCTTTAGAAAAAAGCGATTATTCTTAGTTTGAAATTAGAAAATAAAGAGTATAATTGAAATTGCCATATGCTCACCTCATACGGTTCCATGCCCAATCTTGGCAATACACACCAGAATAACGAAAAAAGTTAGAAATCCTCATGCACTCACTTTGATGCCCTCCGAATTCATTCGGGGGTTGGTTACTGCAACGATAGGATTTGATGCTCGCATAAGGCAACAGTATTCAGATATGGGCATTTAGAACAAAAGGGGAATTAGGGCTTTTACTCTTTTTTTATAACTAAGATAGTTTCCTTTGAAACATTTAATCATTAGAGCTTCTTCCTGTCTAAGCTTTATCCAGAAACCCACGAAACACACTGCAAAGCCAACAAAATCACCGAGCCTTCCGATTGCGAGTGCTGTGCCTAGAAACATTAGGAGAAAGCCTGTATAGATTGGATGGCGAACAAACTTGTAGGGACCATCCTGAACAAGATAGTGATCCTTTTTAATTACTGGAAGTGAACTCCAATTCCCGGCAAGAGTTCTCCTCGCCCAGATGCATGTCATGAGCCCTATCACACAAAGAGCAATACTAACAATAGTGATTACCAGTGAATCTGGTATGAGCATAATATACAGTGGGTAAAGCTGAGCAGATTGAATCACAAAATTAAATGCAAAACTCATAAAGAGGAGCTGCACAATCCTACTTGAAAAACTTGTTTTTTCAGCTACAGGCTTTTGTGATAAAGAGCTGATTAGCCAATATAGAGCAAAGATTGCCCAACATAATACTATTATTGCAGTAATGACTGTCATTTTCTTTAAATACGCCTTCAACTTTAATTAAGTTTGGCTCTTTTCAATTATTCCAAAGGGGCTAACAGGGCTAAAATTGTTCATTCGCGCCTGGGTAAAGACTTGGATAGCAAGTAATCTAATGGAATCAGCAATACCATGACAAATTCAAGGCATTTGCCCTGATGCACAAAGTATGGGATCAAAAGAACCTTGAAAAAGCATGGAAAAGCGTGAAAGCAAATAGAGGAAGTGCCGGAATAGACAACAACCTCACGGATCGTTGAATCTGAGAAAAGCTGAAACCCCAAATGATGCTTTCATAAGAAAGATGCATCCAGGGTCTGGCTCGGTTTTGCTATTAGGATATTTTGTTGGTGAATTTAATGAAAATTATAGCAAATTAATAAATTCTTCCACAGTTAAGCCAGCATTCCTTATAATACCTTTAAGAGTCCCTCTATAGTCTCATGAAGAGGTTATTTTAATAACTTTTCCAGATGTAACTTTTTTAATTCTGACATGACTTCCCCTCTGCCTTACTATAATGAATCCAGCTTTTTCCAAAGATCTTATCGCTTCATTCCCAGAAATAACAGGTAATTTCAAACAGTTACCTCTGCAACCTGCCCTGTGCTTACTATGGATAAATCATCTTCCGGCTCAAGATAAAGCTCAATGGCTTCTTTTATATTCCCAAGTGCTTCTTTTTTAGTTCTACCCTGTGAAATGCATCCTGGCAGAGTAGGGACTTCAACTACATACCAACCATCTTCGCCTTCTTTAATGATGACTTTGAATTTCATAGTCACTATTTTACTTATATGTATTTATAAGGTTACTTATGAGTTTTGCCCCCCCTTGTTGATAAAAACTAAACAATCAATAAAACAATGAAGACGCACGGTTTGACGAGAAGGGGAGTTAAAAGACCTCTCTTTACTCTCGCGAAAATAACCCCCTTTTCATATACTGAACCCTGTCTCACTCTTGGGCAGCGCTTTTATCAGAATAAAGTTCCTCATCTTCGAAGGTAAAACCCGCGCCACTTCCTTCATGGTCACACCTTCCACGAATTTGATATTCTCTATCTGCTCGTGATATTCCTCGTAAGGCATTTTGACCCTCACACCGTTCATCTGCAAGGTTATAGGTAACGGATGCAGGTTATCAACGATCTCTGCAATATTCTCTTCTATTTCCTTTTTGATACGGGGCGGCGCAACAGACGGCGGGTCTTTTGCGATCTCCACCCTGACATCATCAAGCACCTTTCCGATAACTTGAGCCAGTTTATCAAGCGTCCTGAGTTCCTCTGCATGCCGCAAATGGTGAAGTATCCTGCCAAAGCTTCCTACATATGCTGTGGCATTGGGCACATCTTCAGTCCTGAGTTCAGGCGCGCCTGTTACAACTATGGGGATTTCAATCCCTTCATATAGTTTCTTTGATTTTTCGATTATACAATGCTCATAATTCCCAAGTATGAAAACTGCCACATCGTGTTCATTGATCAGGTCGCGCTCAAAAGCCGTAAGCTGGCAAATCCTTTTTCCCACGCCCCTGGCAAGACCTACCATATTTGTCTTTGCGCCCTGTTTACGGAGGAACTCTGCTACATCACAGTCAAGATGGGGAAGATGATGATACGCAAGGGTCGGGGCAACTGTTGCTATTTCGCTGCCGGTAAGAGGCGCTCTTGTAAGCTTTCCCAGAAGTTCTTTTGACTTTATTTCTACAATTGGAATATCATTTATCGGGACAAGCATCAAAAGTACAACTTCGGATTGCATAATGTTCTTTTGCAGGATGTATCCGCCAAGGTCTTCCACAAGTTCGATGAGCTGGCTGTGCTTATACGCACCTCCGACATACATCATGGGTTCAAGCATTTTCTTCCCTCCTCAGGGATTCCAGAATTTCCTGTCCTTTTGCCAGCCATTCCGGTTTAAGTGTATCCTCTGAAGCTACAAAAAGAACATGGGTGCTTGAAAGTTCATGTTTTCGCACCCTGAATCCTTCGGGTATAATGCGAAGCGCTATTGCATCAATAAGCCGGTCAAGAACTTCCTGCTGCGGTTCTTCAACAACTAATTCACGAAGCATATCCAGGTCCTTTATCGGGTCGGTTTTTACAATTATGATTTTCCTGTCCGGCTGTTCTATATTTTCCTTCCCGTATTTTGCCCAGAGTTTATTTAATAATTTTATAGTGAACATTTCCTTTTCAATTTCTATTTTTACCTCATCTTTGCCAAGAGCGCCCATATCGACTCTGGCAAAATCCTTGATTTTTATTGATGGTGAACCGAGCCGCAGAAGTGCTGCAAAAATAAAAACAGGTTCAACAGGGTCCATATAAACCTTCAATCTTCCGATAACCCTTGAAAGTGACAGGTCGGAAAGTGTATCCAGTATGAGACTGCGTGTGGTCTTTGCTCCCGTTGCATCCGGGCATTCCACGATAAATGTCTCAAGTTGTTCCATCATTTCCTCTCATTTATTTATGAATCCGGAAGCAAGCAGCGCCGCGCCAACCGCTCCTATATACTGGGCATTGGGGGGAACTATTACTTTTACTTTTAGCAGTTCCTCAACGGCTTTTGGCAATCCTTCGATCAGGGCCGTGCCGCCCACCATTATTACAGGTTCTTTCACATCTACTTCCTGTAACTGCTGCTCGAATAATTGCTCGGCAACACTGTGGCATGCTGCTGCTGCAACATCCTCGGGTGTGGAACCCCCCGCAAGTGAATTAACAAGGGATTGTATTCCGAAAACAATGCAATAACTGTTCATTTTTACATTCGAGGCTTTTCCTTTTAATGCAAGAGAGCCAAGCTCGGTTATGCTTACCCCTAGTCTTTTTGCAGTCATCTCAAGGAATCTTCCTGATGCCCCTGCACAAATGCCGCCCATAGTGAACATGCCAGGAATACCATCTGTGACAGATATGGCTTTATTATCCATGCCGCCGATATCAAGAACGGTAGCTACCCCTTTTTGCTTATCAGCAAGATAGACCGCACCTTTGGAGTTTACGGTGATCTCTTCCTGCATCAGGTCTGCTTTTATATGTTCACCAATAAGGAATCGTCCATACCCGGTCGTTCCAAGCGCCTGTATATCGCTTCTGGTGACACCTGCTTCTTTCATTGCATTATTGAAGGCTTCCTCAGCGCTCTCAATTACTTTTATTGTTGGCACCCAGCCCTTTCCTATGATCACATTGTCTTTCATTATGATCGCTTTTGTGGTCGTTGACCCAGAATCAATTCCCGCAGTCAGGCCGGTCTGCTTTTCTCTTGCAAGCAGGCTCTTTCTCCTTGCTGTGGTCGTGAGTGCTTCCATTCTTGTAAGAAGAGTTGCTGCGGTTGTTCTTTCAGTAAATGAGTAGCTTATAACAGGTATTCCGGTTTTCTCATGTATATAACGGCGCACTTCGCTTCTTACAATGGCCGCTTCCGCGCACCTGAAACACGTTGCAACAAAAACAGCATCAATATGTACTTTCCCGGTTACGATTGACTTTGCGCGCGCCATCATAAGCCGGAGGTCAGGACTTGCCACTTTCAGCCCGAATTCCTCTTCTATCGATTCGACATCGGCAATATCAACCTCGGGATAAACCATTACCGCATTGACCTGCTTTGCAGCTGAATCGATTTCATTCTGTATCCCGCTGTATTCTGCGCCGCATGAAAGCTGGGCTACCCTCACAAGATTTTCAGTTGCCGTTAT
>CABMCA010000064.1 GCA_902384525.1 uncultured archaeon | reverse complement strand
CAGGTAATATTTCAGGTGTTGCATCAATTGAAATTTTACCAGCATCAAAATCTTTGTTGGTAGGAGATAACTTTACATTCACTGCCACTCCCAAAGACCAGAATGGTGCTCCAGTTGTAGCAACGGTGATCTGGTCAAGCAGCAACATAACTGTGGGAACAGTTGATTCCTCAGGCAAGTTCATTGCATTAAATCCAGGAACTGCAATGGTAAATGCATCAAACGGCTCTGTCTCTGGAAGTGCGGATGTCAAAGTATCGAAAGTACCGATTGCTCCGGTTTTGACAACAATAACAGTTTCACCGCCAACCGCGACGTTATCAATTGGAAATACCTCGGTATTCACTGCAACGGCACTGGATCAAAATGGTGATCCGATGAAAGGAATCAACATAACCTGGACAAGCAGTGATATGGCTGTTGGCAATGTATCTCCAGATGATGCAATGACAGGTGCGGATGGTAAAGCAACGACCACATTCACGGCAATTGCAGCAGGAACCTCAATGGTAAATGCAACGAATGGATCGGTAGTCGGAAGCGCTGATATAGTTGTAAAAGAAAAAATCGAACTGATAAATCTTATTAAAAATCCTTCTTTTGAATCTGGCAGGAAGAATTGGATATTTTATACGAACGGAACAGGAAGGTTCGATATAATATCACCTGGGTTCGAAGGAAATAATGCATCAGAAGTTACAATAACGAGGCGCGGTTCCAACATGCAGCTATATCAGAAAGGATTAACACTGAAGCCGAATACTCACTATCGGTTAAGTTTCGCAGCTAAATCGTCAAGCGGGCATGATGTAAGGGTAGTGCTATTAAAACACGGTTCACCATATACCAACTATGGTTTAAGACAGGGTTTCAACCTTACTATGGATTGGCAGACCTTTACGACCGAATTTGACACGAAAAACTTCAACAGGAAGGTAGACGACGGACGTCTGATGTTCTACCTCGCACCGTATGCAAAGGCTGGAGATAAATACTACTTCGATTCCGTAAAGTTGGATGAGATTCAATAAAAAAAATCAATATAGTACTGGATTTTTCTCCAGTACTTTCTTTTTTAATTTATATTAGTTAAAAAATTAAATCGATGGTTTAATAATTGCATTTTCAACCAACTTATTTATGCTTTAGAAAACTAATATTATCTTAAAAGATATTAAATCTAAGATTGAATTGTTACTAAAGTGGTTCCATGGGAGTGCCTTATGTCAAATTATAACGCTTATGATGCGATTGTTGTAGGTGGAGGAATTTCCGGCCTCATGTCTGCGCTGACTCTGGGAAAGAAAGGAAACAGCATTCTTCTTCTTGAGAAAGCAGACATTCTTGGTGGAAATTGCAGAACATATGAACCTGCGGACTGTCCTGGATGGCGTGTTGATACCGGGGTCCATGCAATAACAGAACTCATTTATGGCCCACTGAAGCAATTGAAGCACTATTTCGATCCCGGAAAGTTTCCCGCATTCAGACAGCATAATGATTACTATCTTCGCAAAAAAGACGGATTGGAAAGATTTCCATCAACGCTCCCCGGATTCTTGAATATGAGCGCTCTTCCGGCAAAAGACAAAGTGATCCTTGCTGGAGATCTTCTGAATACGGTAGTATCACGTGCCATTTTTGGGGATAAACAAAAAGCGGTATACGATGTCATATCAAAGCACCGGCTCAGCAAAAAAACAATGCAGTTCGTGGATGCGCTTTCTTATCTGCTAAGCGGTCTTTCAATGAAAAAAACATCAGTATCCCGACTTGTTGAAGGGTGTGGATTCAGCTCAGGCGGTAAAAAAAGAATAATCAGACGTATCGCTGAAATGGCGAAGCTTTTTTACAATTCCGATTACCGCTCGCAGGGTTATCCCCTGGGCGGTATACAGTCCATAACAGATGGAGTTATCTCATCGTTTCCGAAAAACGTAAAGTATCATACAAGAGAAGAAGTCCGGCAGATCGAACAAATCGAAAGCGGTTTTTGCGTTTCAACTCTGGAAGGCGATTATTTTGCTGATAAAGTCATCTATTCGGGGGAGGTAAAAAGGCTGCCCGGTATTATCGAGATGCCAGTAAAATGGAGCCAGCAGGTGAAAGAACTTGAACAGGCAACTGCAATGACAATCTGGCTCGGGCTTAAGAAACCGATGAGAGAGTTCAATTATAATGGCTCGGAAGTGTTTTGCGACGTCTGTGACACTGATAAAGAATTGTTCTACTGGCTCATGCCTGTACCCGAGCTTGCGCCGCGAAATAAAGGTCTTGTGGGAGTCAGTACGATAATAGACCCGAAAAAATGCCATGATTCTGAAGAAAAGCTTCTCAACACAATATACTCTATGGTGCCTGCAGTAGAGAAGAATATTGAGATGATACATACGCAGGTAATGGCTCCCGAAAAGGCATCTGTTTCTCTCAATTATTTCCCTTCGATCAAAACCCCGGTTAAGGGCCTGTATGTTGTGGGAACAGATACCGATATGCGAAGCATGGGCATAACCCGCGCAGGATATTCAGTGCTTGAAATGCTAAAATCAGTTTGAGCAAACTATGTCACGTATCGTCTACAGAAGAACCACAGCCTCCGTTATATTCCTATTATTATTTATCCTTGCAGTGGTTTTTTTCCTGATCGCAGTCAACCTTATTGGTCTTGCTTTTAATAAACTTGGCTTTCCCCCGGAATATTCAATTCTCCTCTTATTCTTATCATTGATTGGTAGTCATGTAAACATTCCCATCAAGGTAATCAAGTCGCAAGAACCAATAATTTCGGGTGGAATTATTGATTTTTATGGATTCAGATATGTTCTCCCGCTTCTTGGGATAGAAGAACGGCAGACAATAATTGCCATTAACCTCGGAGGTTGTGTTATTCCGGTATTAATATCGATTTTTCTTATCCCGATGGTAAATCCGGTTGATCTGGTAATAGGGGTCTTTATTATGACTGTTCTTATACATATGATGGCAAGACCTGTGAAGGGACTTGGGATAGCTGTTCCTGCACTAATACCTCCAATCATGGCAGCAGTTTTAGCTCTGTTAATTGCGCCTCAAAGTGCGCCTATACTCGCCTATATTTCAGGTACTCTCGGGAGCCTTATCGGTGCTGACCTACTAAACATGAAAAAAATCCCCTATCTTGGGACGCCAATAGCTTCGATCGGAGGGGCTGGGACTTTTGACGGAATATTCCTGACGGGTATAATTTCCGTGCTGTTGGCTTAGTTTACAATCCATCACTTTTGTTTTTGCATCATGGATTATAGGAAACCGTAATCTTTATTCTGCATAAGCTACCATATAAAATGGGAGTGATAAAATCATGGTACAACAAAAGAGTGTAGAGGAAAACCTGCAACTGATGAAAACGTTAGATGACGCATGGAATTCCCAGGACTGGGATACGTTCAAGAAACGTCATGCTGAGAATACTGCTGTGTATTGGCCGGGGCAGCCAGAGCCAACAAGAGGAAGAAAGTCGCATTATAATGAAGCTGTGGAATTTTTCAAGACATTTCCTGATAACCATCTTGTGAACAACCCGTATAAGATCCTTTTCGGCCAGGGCGACTACACGTGCACAGTAGCCGATTTTACAGGCACCATGAAGGGGCCAATGAAAGGGCCTGACGGCAAAACGATCCTGCCTACTAACAAAAAATTCCGGCTCGAATTTTGCACGGTCGCCCACTGGAAGGATGGAGAGATCGTCGAGGAGAGGCTCTTTTATGACCTGGTGGGAATGTTGAGGCAGCTTGGCCTGAGCTAAAATTACGACGCATTACAGGTTAACAAAAATGCAGAGCAAATGCATATGAATCAGGCTAAAAAGGCACCACGACTATATAATGGAGCACTTTTTCCGATAGCAGGATACTATACTATTGACCCTGTGCATAGCTTTGTTGACTTTATAGCGCAACATCTTGTGGTTGGACAGATAAGGGGATGCTTCCGCCAGCTCACAGGAAATATTAAGATAGCCGATGATCCGGCGCTGTCATCACTTGATATCAGTATTGACACAGTGAGTATCAGCACCCACAATGAGACGCGTGACGAGGATCTCAGGAGTGTGCGATTCCTGGATGTGGGGAAATTTCCAAAAATGACCTACAGGGGCACTCGTGTTATTCCTGAACCTAGAGGACATTTGACGGTTGAGGGTGAACTTACAATTCGTGACATCACACACCCGGTATCCATTGACTCGGTTTTTACCGGCATCGTTGATGATCCGTGGGGCAACACGCGAGCTGGGTTCTATGGGAGCGCAAAGATCAGTCGGAGGGATTTTGGTCTAATGACTGATCTAATGGTAGAAACTGGCGGACTGTTGGTTGGAAAGGACATCGTAATTAACATTGCCACGGAACTTCTATTGCGTGGTTAAATCCGTCAATTTCAAATGACAGATTGCGCCACCCTCTGTGATATTGACCTTGTGGGATGTGCAGCGATTGGGGGGGCCAGGTTGATGCGGAATTCAGGAGACCAGGCACAAAGCTAAACGACCATTGTAAGTTCCTGTTCTATAGCACTGATACAGAGAAGTCTTTTTTCCAGATTATTCAGACATGACTTTATCAGAAAGCTCTTCAAGGATTTCATCCATAGTCATTTCTTTTGATTTGTGCACTCCACTTTTATCATGTACATGAAATGGAAAAGTAGATAATTCCTTGTGATGAGGCGCATTATCCCATCTGATTATGAATTCATCATCTTTTTGCAGATGATATGAATATTTTTCACGTTTGATAATATCATCAGATATTGAAAAATATTCTGTAACATAAAGAATCGAACCGTCAATCAATACAACCGTACAATCGAGAAAACCAGAAACTGATGTGATGAATTCATCATCGATCTCAATATCACGTACAATATGTGAAGCGGTCAATGATGCTTTGAGATCAGCAAGAAAATTTTCAAGCATGGACTATTTTTTCGATCTCCATTAACCGTTCCATCAGCTTATTATATGTATCTTTATAAGCAAACCATTTTATGTATCCCCTGTCATCGCCCATTTTTCCGTCATTAAACTTTTTATAAAAAGTATCAGAACTCATCTTATAGTAGTTTTCAAATTCAGAGAGTTTAGTCTCGATCTTTTTTATTTCATGTTTCACCATTGAAAGCTCTACTTTGAAAATTTTATTTATGGTTGAATCTATGTATTTTTTCTCAAATTCAAGACCATGAGACAATTGGTAATCTAAAACTTTAACAATTTCAGCACTCATAAATTAAATATTAATAGGTTTTCATCTTTATAAAGTTTCCTTAATTAAATTTAAGATGTGTACTAAAAATGATTAATGTAGAATTATAAGGCCTTCGGTGTTCCGGGAGTTGTCCCCGCTGTGATATTGACCTTGTGGGATATGCAGCGATTGGGGGCCAGGTAAATGTGGAATTCAGGAGACAGTTCACCATAGATAAAGGACCATTGTAGGTTCTTGTACTACTGAAAGGGCATCGATTCTGAGAATATGGATTAACAGGATATCAAACGGAATGACAGCTTGAATAAATAAATCAGGTGACTTATTAAGACCTATACAAATGATGGGGATGAAGGTATCGATTTTTGCCTCTGGAAGTATCCTTGAAAAGCAAGTATGAATATAAAGCGCATGTTAGTTCTGAAATAAATCCCGTATAGGAATAATTCTATAAAATAAGGTTAAAACTTGATAATTGTAGGTTGAATGATTGAGAATATAACCGAAGTCATGATTCGGCTGGATTGGAAATCCAAGGCATCAAAAGAATGTTCGATAATTTTGCTATCTTTGGATAAAGGAATTTTGTATTTTTCTTAAGGTGATGTTAAAAATAGAAATAGGAAGGTGCAATAAATTGATAATTAGGGGTAAGTACGGAGGAGCAAGGTTATATAAACTTTTGGGATGATGTTTACATTCGTTAATTTTGAATACACTATGCTTAGAATATCCACAATAGAAATTGAGAAATTAGAGGAAATCTTATCCGAAATTCAAAGGAAGAAATTATTTCATATTATACCAAATAAGGAAGAAGACAATTATATACAAAATCTCAGAAATAAAATTGAAGATTCAAATGAAGAGATTAAAAATATTTTATGTAATATAAATAACATTGATACATATCTGATACATTCAGTTAGAGAAAATTTACTCCTTAAACTCGATCAATATCACCATATTCTTCAATTTTTAAAAATAGAACAGAATATATTTAAATTTAAATTCTCAAATGAATTAGTTGAAAATTCGATAAACAAAGTAATTGAATCAAAAAAATTAATAGAGAATTTTAACCAAGAGTTGATTGAAAGAAGAAAAAAGGAATATGCCTCTCTCTTCTTAGAATCAGATATTATTTTTGATGATAACCAAAAAAGAGCAATTATTACGGATGATAAGCATAATCTTGTAGTAGCTGGTGCTGGGTCAGGTAAAACAGAAGTTTTGATTACCCGAATCGCCTATCTCACCCGTAGAAAACAAGAACCAATATCCCCAAATAGGATAATTGTATTGACGTTTCAAAAAACAGCGGCTAAAGAAATCGAAAAAAGAATATATAGAAAATTCGGAATTAGCATTAAAATTCAAACTTTTCACTCTTTAGGTTATGAAATTCTTAATAATAGTTCTTTCAAAAAAAAATTAAAATTCGATGGAGACAACTTCGATTTTGATTATAAAAAATTCATAAATGACCTCTATAAGAAAGCCGAAAAAGATCCTTCATTTCAAAATAAACTCATCACATATGAAAAATTTTTTGGGGATGATGATCCGCTTAAAAAAGAATCAAGTTTTGAAACTAAAGAAGAGTGGTATAAATACATTCGAAATTTTTCTTATGTGGCCTTGAATGGAAGAAAGGTCAAAAGTAAGGGCGAAAAAGCAATTATGAACTTTCTTTTAACCCATAAAATAAATGGAACATATATTGAAGTACGGTATGAAGATTCTGCTGAGTGGATGAAATATACAAATGTAACAAACAAGATAATAATACCAAAACCTGATTTCTTCTTACCGAGGTATAATATGTATATAGAACACTGGGCAATGGATGAAAAAGGGAATGTCCCAGAATGGTTTGAAAAACCAAAAGAATACAAAAAAGATATGCAACAAAAAATTGAGCGATTCAAACGTCAAAAAAATTATTCCCTTTTAGAAACAACATATAGCGAATTTAGGCGTAAAGATTTCATTGAACAATTTGAGAACAAATTTATTGCAGAAATTAAAAGAAAGAATCCAGAAAAAGAAGTTGTTTTATCTTCAATAAGTTATTCTGAACTTGTAGATATTGTTTGGAGGACATTCAAAGATTCGATTAAACGTATTCCTTTTGAAGTAGCAACATTTATTATAAAAGCAAAAACTAACGGACTTAAACCTCAAGATATTCATGAAAGGCTTATGAAAGAATCGTGGTCACCTAAGCAAAAAGCATTTGGTGAAATCGCCCTTATAATTTATAGCGAATATGAAAAAGAACTTCAGAATAGAAACGAGATCGACTTTTGTGATATGATTAATCAGGCAGTGGAAGAATTGCAGAAGAATTCGTCTTTGTATGAAAATTCATTCGACCATATATTGATTGATGAATATCAAGATATTAGTAAACAACGATACCAACTTATTAAAGTACTGATGACCAAAAATAGTAACTCTAAACTATTCTGTGTGGGAGATGATTGGCAAAGTATAATGGGCTTCACAGGCTCCAATTTGGAGCTTTTTATAAAGTTTCATAATTATTTTGATCATCCAGCAAGAACTGATTTATTGATTAATTACAGAAGTATAAAATCCATTGTTGATGCAGGTGCTGATTTGATTGAAAATAATGGCAATAGACAATTAAAAAAAACAACAATAGCAAAATACAATGATGAAAAGAAAATTATGGTTTATTCATCTTCAACTGGAGACAAAAGGACATATTACCAGCAGACAGCGATTCATTGTGCAAATACGATTAAAGAATACCTAATGAAAGGATATAAACCTCAAGATATAATGATATTGTGTAGAATTATTAGTAAACCTGACTTAATCAATCCACTTTTTAAATATTCAAAAGCTAATAAAGTCTTTCTTACGATTAATTCCCATAATCCTCAATCAGTACCCTTGATGTCTGTTCATAAAAGTAAAGGATTACAGGCAAAGGTTGTACTCGTTCTTAGTGTTGACAAAGATTTGTATGGTTTTCCATGCGAAATTGAGAACCCTTTAATATTTGAACCAGCCATGGATACAAAATATAACAATAAAGAAGAAGAGGAAAGAAGATTGTTTTATGTTGCGATTACCAGATCAAAAGAAGATGTAATAATATATACCCAAAAAGGTGCAGAAAGTATATTTTTAGAAGAAATCAAAAAACATACTGAAATAAAAGAATTAGATTATAAGATTATTAATAACCCATAAATAAAAGTCATCTGTACTTTTTTCAGGAACAATCTATTTTCCTTCTCATCCCTTGAGTAAAAATTTGATTTGTACCTTATAATATGTACGAGGCCTGTAGTTAGCGTTTTTGCCAGTAACTATTTCCAGACATACCAAAGTCAGTAAACACTTTATTGTATTTATTTTTTAATCAATATATTTTTATAAATATTTCAGATTATATTATTTACAACTATAAATATCCCCTAAAGCTTGTTCTCATCCGCAAACTTCACCAGCGCCTCGCCCAGCGCCCGCACATACTTCGGATTTATATTGAACCTTCTCTGCTTCACGCCGCTTCTTTCCTTGGCTATTTCACAATATTCCTTTTCTTCCTCGAATTTATCGCTTTTCTGCATCGAGATAGTCATGAACCAGCCTGAACTCATCTTTATTTCACTATAACCTTTATCTTCTTCAGTCATAAAATTTCAACACTTCCTAATATCGCATCAACTAAAACCTTATCGCCATTTTTTATTAAACTAACAGGATTTTCTTGCAGATTATCAACAAGCGGGATATCCGAGATGATTGCACCCACTGCCACGATCGGCTCGGTCCTGATATTTATCATAGCCATTGGAGCAGCGCCATTCTTTTTGAGCTGGTAAATTGAATAAGAGCCAACAGTAGAGCCTTTACCGCCCGGAAATACAAGCACTTTACCCTTTATGCTCAAACCAAAAAGCTCATGCCCTTTTTCCACAACAATACCTGTTTTTACATCAATGCTTCCCAGGAAAGAAATGGGTTGCGTGCTCACAAGCGCATCGCCCTGTGCTTTCCCCCGCGAAACAATATGCGCTTTGAGCTTTGTGGTCATTAAACTTCCAGCATTTTTATGATCTTTTCATGAAGTTCGCTGTTTTTTGTCCCTGCAATGGATAAACCTGTTACCTGGACGTTATTTGTCAAATTATTACCTTTAAGGTCTGTCAGAATCCCTGCTGATTCTTTCAATATCAAAGCAGATGCCATGATATCATACCCGCTCACAAGTCCCCGGGTATCGATAAGCCCGTCAAGTGTCCCGTCAGCAACAAAACACATATCAAGCGCGATACTTCCAAGCGCCCTTACGATTATGGATTTTTCAAACTCGATCAGACCCTCAGGCACATGAGGGACGCCATAAGAATAAACTGATACAACTGGTTTAGGCCGCGTTCCCCGCTTTTTCCCTCTCATCTGTTTTTCATTTAGAAATGCGCCTTTTCCCTTTTCGGCGCAATATGTGTTCCCGTTGATATCGCATATCACTGCCATACTGATGTCATCAAAGGTTGCGATTTCAGTTTTATCAGTATAAGCAAGAGACGTGCAGAAAAATGGTATGCCGCACGTTGCATTCGTTGAACCGTCAATAGGATCGACCACAAGCATGAACTCAGGATGTTTATCCTTGCCTACTATGCGGTCTCCAAGCTCCTCCGAAATTATCCTTGCGCAAAGGCCTCTTGTCAAAAGAGCAGTATCAAGTGCGTTCTCGGCAGCCATATCCATCTTGCGCGTGATATCCTTTGGGCGTTGCACAAGCATTTCGCCATAATCCTCGTTTTTCTCGATAAATGAACTGATTACATCCCGGATCTCAACACCGATCTCAACTAAAGTCTCAATTTCCATTTAACATGTCCCCAAAAAAGTTAATAATAGCATCTGCTGCGAGGTTTGCGCTGGTATCTGGCTTGGTTTTGTCGCTGTCGATTATGATAATCGGATCAATGGGTTCCTCATAAGCAACATTTACACCTGGAACATTTGCCCCCGCACGCGCTGATTTTTCGTAAATTCCTTTTGGTGAAAAAATAGCTTTCCTGTGGGCTTCCCGTTCCATGCATACTTCAAGAGGGCAGCGGATATATATTTCACCAAATTGCGGGATCAGGTTTCGTGCCGCATCACGATATTTCCTTTTGTTTGCAGTCGCATCGATAAAAACATTCATATCGCATTCTGTCAAGAGCTTTGCCATATAAGCAAGGGACGCATATACGATATCCCGTTCATCATCCGTATATTTCGGGTTCGGGGTAAGAACTTTTCTTATCTCATCTAACTGGAGGATCTTTATATCGATGCCTTCGTTTATGAGAATAGCAGCGGTTCTGGAGGCGATCACTGTTTTACCGCTTCCCGGAAGACCCGTGAACCATACTGCAAAAGCCATTTTAATCCCTATAAATAAGAATTCACATTCTTATAATCAAACTCTTCGCTATCAAGGATATTATTTATAAAATTAAATACCTTTGTCCTGACCGCAGGATCAAGATTCGGATACCATATCGGGCTTGCCACAACAACTGATCTGAAGACATAAAATGGCTGGATTACTTTCAATAACTCCATATCACCTGTCTTTTCAAGATAATTATCAAAGAACAACTCATACATTTCCTTAAATGGCCCTTTAAGTTCCCCGTATTTCTGGAGAGAATAGAACAGGTAGTTCATGGTTATTGAGGAAACATCATCTGCCGCCTCGCCCCATTCACCCCGGCTCCTGTCAAGCACAGTAAAATCCGCACCCTCGCGAAACATTATGTTCCATGGATGGAAATCGCCATGCGTCATGCACAGGCGCTGTGTATTTCCTTTAATTTTATAGCGCCAGTCCACGCATTTCTTTTCGATAGCACAGAGGTCATCCTGGCTTACAAAATCAAGATTATCAGGATAGCTGTCCAACAATCCCATGATGCATTCGCCATGTCCCACAAGATCCCTGATTTTCCGGAAATACAATTCATTGTCATCATGTTTATTTGCATGTATCCGGGCAAGATATGATGATAGTGCGAGTGTCCTGTCCCTGTCAAGAGATGTGAGTTTCCCGTCCTTTTTTATTCTTTCAAGGTCAATGAAATACTCTTTTCCTTCGATCTTTTCCATTAAAATAAAATATTCTTCGGCTTTGCCGGATGAATAAAGCTCTCCATCGTGTGTGAAGTAGCCCACATCAAGCGATTTTACATGGTCTGGCAGGTTGTTGAAGACCGAATTCTGCCATATGAGGATTTGTGCCCTGTCGGAAAAATGGTCGTGCCCGAAACCTTTCTGGACGCGCATGGAGGAAAGGACTACTGAATACGCTTTCCCGCCTGCTTCAAATTCAATGAGATATGGCTTGCCATACCCGAAACCCTTTATTCCTTCCTCGACCTCAACTGGAATGCCGCCAAGCTCGCCGATCTTTGTGACTTTTGAGCTTCCGTAGAGCCCTTTCAGATAATTCTCAACCGCTTTGATCTGCAACTGCATCATGTTCCCATAGTCCATGAATGGAGATATTTATCCTGCTCTTCTGTCAGTGTCTCTATTTCAATACCCATTGAATCAAGCTTTAATTTTGCGACCATGCTGTCAACTTCAGGAGGTACCTTATAAACCTGGTTCTCAAATGTATCTCCTTTTTCCGCGATCAATTTTACAGCAAGAGCCTGGTTCGCAAAGCTCATGTCCATGACTTCAGGAGGATGCCCGAATGCGCTTGCAAGATTCACAAGCCTCCCTTCTGCAAGAATATAGATCCTTCGTCCATCTTTCATTGCATATTCCTGGACATCATTCTTTATCTGGCTGACTTTCTTTGCCAGTTTGGCAAGGTCAGGGATATTTATTTCAACATTAAAATGGCCTGAATTGCATACGACCGCCTGGTCTTTCATGACCTGGAAATGCTCTTTCCGAAGTACTGAGATATCTCCTGTGACCGTAATGAACAGATCCCCGATTTCTGCTGCTTCCTTCATTGGCATGACCCTGTAACCATCCATGACAGCTTCAAGGGCTTTTCTTGGCTCAACTTCCACAACTACTACATTGCCGCCAAGCCCGCGCGCCCGTGAGGCAACACCGCGCCCGCACCAGCCATATCCTGCGACAACAATGGTTTTTCCTGCGAACAGGATATTTGTGGCATTCATTATTCCGTGTAATGTGCTCTGGCCTGTGCCATAGCGGTTATCAAACATCATCTTGGTTTCTGCATCATTTACAGCTATGACAGGATATTTTAGAGCGCCATCAGCTGCCATTGCGCGGAGCCTGATAACACCTGTTGTGGTTTCTTCACATCCGCCTTTGATGTTCTTGATAAGATCCTGGTGTTTGGAATGTACAAGCGCAATAGTATCTGCGCCATCATCAAGCGTCACATGCGGCTTGATCTTGAGCGCTTCTTCAAGGCATTCGTAATATTGCTTTTCGTTCATGCCTTTTATAGCAAAGGTTTTAATTCCTTCCGAGGCAAGCGCAGCCGCCACATCATCCTGTGTGCTGAGAGGATTTGAGGCAGTAAGAGCTATATTTGCGCCTCCTGCTTTCAGAGTGTAAATAAGATTGGCTGTTTCAACAGTCACATGGAGGCATGCTACTACATTAATTCCTTCAAGAGGCTTTTCTTTCTCGAACTGCTCTTTTATTTTTTCAAGAACCGGCATGTGTCTTCGTGCCCATTCGATCCTCTGTTTACCTTCATCCGCGAGGTTTATGTCTTTTAATATGTAATCTTTCATCGAAATCCCTTTATTTAATTCTTAAAACGCACGTTAAATGCTTTAGATGGTTATTAAACCTGTTGGTTTTTTAAACAAATGTTAAATTTTAGAAAATACATATAAAAGTCATTATCAAATTTGTATTATAACTGAAATAAAAAATACCTGATGCGGCTGCCGGGATTTGAACACGGGTTAGAGGCTGTTTCCTGATTTTTGCCATGCCTGCAAAAGTTCTTGGGAAGCCCCTGTCATAGCCACTAGACCACAACCGCATTTTGAACCAATTTGCCATATCTTGATTCAAGCCTAATACATTGTTATTGTTTATTTAACTTTTTGTCCACCAACAATTTCGGATCACATACCTGGCCGCGATCTTAACCATTCGTCAATAATTTCATCAAGTGTTACATCCACTTCCTCAATACTATATTTTACACGGATAACAGGCTTATTAAGCTTCAATAGCCTGCTAAGGTCTATGGGCGTTCCTGCTATGACTATATCACAATCAGAAGCATTAATCGTATCTTCCAGTTCTTTTATCTGGTCGCTGCTGTATCCCATGGCAGGAAGTACGGCGCCAATATGTGGGAAATCCTGAAAAACAGTATGGATAGAACCTACGGCATATGGACGGGGATCAATGATCTCTTTTGCCCCGAATTTTTTTGCGGCAATTATGCCAGCACCATATGACATTCCCCCATGCGTGAGTGTGGGGCCGTCTTCCACAACAATAACCCGTTTCTGTTTGATCGCATCCGGGTCTTTAACTGATATAGCAGAATTGGCTTTTATGATCCTTGCATTATTATTTATGGATCTTACATTCCTGATCACTGTTTCCACATCTTCTTTCCGGGCTGAATCAACTTTATTAACTATCACTATATCCGCAAGGCGAACATTCACTTCCCCTGGATAATAAGTGAGTTCATGCCCTGGCCTGTGCGGATCAGCAATAACGATATGAAGGTCGGGTTTGAAAAACGGGATGTCGTTATTTCCGCCATCCCATATGATGATATCAGCTTCATCCTGGGCAGCTTCAAGGATCTTCTGGTAGTCAACTCCGCTGTAAACAACGGTTCCGCAGCAAATATAGGATTCGTATTCTTCCCTTTCTTCTATTGTGCATTCGTTCTTCACACAATCTTCCATCGATGCAAATCTCTGGCACTCCTGTTTCAAAAGGTCACCATACGGCATCGGATGGCGCACAACAACTACATTGATACCTTTTTCCTTAAATATACCCACCAATTTTTGCGATGTGGGACTCTTACCTGAACCGGTCCTGACCGCGCACACCGAGATAACCGGTTTTGTTGAGGAAAGCATTGTGCTTTTTGTTCCCATCAGCCGAAAATCCGCACCTGCTGCAAGGACAAGAGAAGCTTTTTGCATGACTGTCTCATGAGAGAGGTCTGAATATGCAAGTATTACCTGGTCTATGCTATTCTCTTTAATGATCTGCGTCAATTTGTTTTCGGGGTATATAGGTATGTCTTTGCTGTAAAGCCGTCCTGCGAGTTGCTTCGGATAACCGCGCCCGGATATACCAGGAATTTGTGCGGCCGTGAATGCCACTACCTCGTAATCACTATTATCCCTGAAAAAAACATTGAAATTATGGAAATCGCGCCCTGCGGCTCCCATTATTATGACTTTTGTTTTCATACGCCAACCTCATGATAAGGATTGGTCATCTTATCATTTAAGGATAGTGGAAAGTTCCTTTTGGTGAGCGGATTGAAAATATTCAAAAAAGCGAGAACAAACATTAAAAATACATTGAAGGTATAAATACCAGCGAGAAGAAAAAGTGTATCATGACAATAAAAATCTTGGGATGATATATTATAGCAGATTCTTCTATCTGTCATGGGGAGCCAACATTTCGGGGATCACGCACACTCGTCAAAGATGTTCTTGAACAAATAGATAGTGGAATGGCATGGGAAGCGATCATTGAAGAATGGCGGGGAACATTGACAAAAGAAGCGATTGCAGATGCTGTTCATCTTGCTCGTGAAGCGTTGAGTGTATATGATCCTGATATAAACGCGGGATTAGACTGTCATGAACATTCTAGATGAAAATATATTGCGTTTCAATTCGTCAGGAAATCCAAAATCCCAGATCAGGCAATAACTCTAGTTCCAGCTTTTCCTGCCAGCGCATCAAGCGCCTTATCGAGGCTTGATATGATCGCAGATTTTCCGCCTGATTTAATGAATCCGATAGCAGCAAGGACTTTTGGTTCCATGCTCCCTTTTCCGAAATGCCCCTCTTTTATGTATTGCTCGCCCTGCGAAACTGTTATTTCATGAAGGTCGACCTGGTTGCTTTTTCCATAATTCAATGCTGCATTTTCAACATCCGTAAGGATCAATAAAGTGTCTGCCCCGGCATCTTTTGCCATCAGGCTTGCGGTCAGGTCTTTATCAATTACGGCTTCAACCCCTGTGAGTAAACCGTTTTTCCTGATAACGGGGATACCTCCCCCGCCTGCTGCTATAACCAATATACCTTCGGAAATAAGCTTCCTGATCGCAATTTCTTCAACGATTTCAAGCGGCATCGGTGAAGGAACGACCCTGCGGTATCCTTTTTTATCGCGGATCATCTTAATGCCCCCTGCCATCATCATCTTTGCTCTTTCCTCAGGATAATAAAGACCTATCGGCTTTGTGGGATTCTCAAATGAACTGCATGATCCATCAACTATCACCTGTGTCAGAATTGTCACTACCTCTTTCTTGATCCCGATTTCCGATAACATGTTAATAAGAGACTGTTGCAGCGAATAACCAAGCATACCCTGTGTTTGAGCGCCACAAATATCAAGCGGCTGGGGATGAACAAGTCCGCATTCTTCCTGCATCGCCAGGATATTTCCTATCTGGGGACCGTTGCCATGCGTCAAAATAACATCATATCCCTCACTGACTATCTGGGCGATCTCCCTGCATGTCCGGTTTATCAATTCCTGCTGCTCTTTCGGGTTTCCCTTTACCGGATTTAATATTGCATTCCCACCGATTGCTATTACTATCAGGCTCATATCTGGTTGATTGAATGATCTTAATATACTTCAATTTTTGTTCTTTTTAACCTGGATTTTTTCATCGGCCTGGTTTTCCTTATAGCCTCAACCTTTGATCTTAATTCCCGCTGTAAATCTTCTTTTACCTCGCCTGAATAAAGGTCATACCTGGAAGCAAGCGATATTTTAGCTGCAAGAACTCTTGCGATCTTCCCGCGCTGCCATTTTGGAGCTGTATTAATGAGGGGATGCCTGAAAATAACACCGTGTTTCGGTGATGGGGCTTTACCTTTTAAGTGTTTGAAAAGCGCATTGTTCGCACCTATTACCTGTATCGTGCTTGAAGGCATAAAAGCAAGCTTTTCAAGGCTTCCCGCGATGCTTAATAGGCGTGCACCGAGTATGTGTCCAGCGATACAGGTTATATTTGGCGCTATCAGCGGCATGTTTTCTTTCAGGTATTCTTCTATATGATCCCGCGTTTCATATGATGCCACAAGACTTGAAGAAAAGCTTTGCATTATTTTCAGGTCAGCGGCTTTTCCCGGTTCGTCCAGCCCAATGATCTTTCTGGCAAGTTCTTCGCCTTTCAACATTGTATCCTCAAAATTCATGATGTACCATTCCCTGAGCCTTTCTGAAAGGACATTACCTGTCTCATTGAGGTCATCGATAGCTTCTACAGCAGCGATTATTCTCCTGTCGGGTGTCACGGTTTGCGCGACCTGTTCTTTTGCAAGCATGATTTCGAGTTCATGGAGCAATCTGCCATATTCATCATTCGAACCTGCAAAACCATATTTTACCGCCAGGTTGCGAAGGTCTGAACCTGCGACATTTCCTCTTAATAACAATGGTTCCTGAAGGAGTCGTTTAGTGATTGAAGAAAGGTCCTTCGGGAATATTTCGGCATTTATGATCGTATTATTTTCTACATCAACATTGAAGATCCCGAACCATGTTCGAATTTGCATGGGCTTGTATCTTATCTGAAAGTACTAAAACTTTCATAAAATGCTGCATAACATTATAAAGGGGAAAGAACATTATTAATCAATAATTATCATGATGATAATCATTGAGTAACTATAGGGATTTTAATGTCAAATTATAAAAAAACATTAACAATAGCAATAATTATATCCTTTTTTCTGATAATTTTAATAATATCTGCCGGATCAAGTCAGGTTCCGGATGATTTAGACGATCACGACAACAATTCTATTCTCTTAAAGAATGCAAGAATTGATACATCCTCTGCGCAACCTTCAAAAGCTGTTCAGAATATTGCTATTTCACAAAATCAGGTTGATGGGGATGGATACTATCTCGTACAATTCAAAGGATATACAAAAGAGGAGTGGAAGCAGGCTCTGCGTGCTTCAGGCGCAGTCCTGTATGATTATGTCCCCAATAATGCTTTTATCGCCATGATGAATTCATCTGTAAAATCACAGGTAGAGGCGCTGGATTCGGTGAAGTGGGTTGGGATATATGAGCCCGGATACAGGATAAGCCCTGCGCTTTCCTCATCATCTGCAATTATGGGACAGGGATCAGTGAATGAGAATATTACGGTTCTCCTGTTTGATGCCGGGGAAAATAAGCGTATATCGGATGAAATAACAGGACTTGGCGGTGAGATAATAAGTAATTCAGGGGACAGGATCAGGGTCAGTATAGCAAAAACGAAGATTCCTGATATTGCACGGATAAACGGAGTAAGCTGGATGGAAAAGTATGTGCAGCCTGTTCTTATGAACGATGTTGCGGCCAATATTACTAAGACCTATTCTGTCAGGAATACGCATGGATTAACTGGCGCAGGGCAGATCGTGGCCGTGGCTGATACGGGGCTGGATACTGGTGTAAATGATAATACAATGCACGATGATATTGAAGGAAGGATTGTTGCATTGATCGATCTTTCAGGTAATGGCGCTGCAGACGAATTCAGCGGTCATGGAACTCATGTGGCAGGATCAGTTCTTGGCAATGGCGCACGCTCTGGCGGACAGTTCGAAGGAATGGCTCCAGGCGCTCAGCTTGTTTTTCAGGCTGTTGAAAGTACTAGAGACTCTTTGAGCGGGATCCCTTCAGACCTAAATATCCTGTTCCAGCAGGCATACGACCAGGGTGCAAGAATTCATTCCAATAGCTGGGGAGATATAGGTTTTAATGGAGTTTATTATATTGATTCAAAAGACACTGATAATTTTGTATGGAATCACCCGGATATGTTAATATTATTTGCGGCTGGCAATGAAGGAATTGATGTAAATTTAAATGGTGTTATTGATCAAGATTCTATAACTCCGCCGGCTACAGCAAAAAATTCACTTTCAATTGGCGCATCCGAAAATAATAGACCATCATTTCCAGATATATGGTACGAATTTGGTTACCTGAATGAACCTATTACAAGTGATAAACTTGCAGATAATATTGAAGGCATTGCTGCGTTCAGTGGCCGCGGACCAACAGATGACGGACGGATCAAACCCGATGTGGTAGCTCCCGGGACATTTATATTATCTCTTAAATCGAGTGCTGCACCTCCAGGTGGTTTGTGGGGGGATTATGATGACTATTACAGATACAGCGGCGGCACAAGTATGTCCACGCCTGTTGTAGCAGGCATTGCGGCCCTTGCCAGGCAATATTATGTCCAGAATGAAAGCATAAATCCAAGCGCTGCGCTTCTTAAAGCAACAATAATAAACGGCGCCCATAATATGACACCTGGACAGTATGGAACAGGAGCAACAAAGGAAATGCAAACTCGCCCGGACTATGCCCAGGGCTGGGGGCGTGTGGATATCGAAAATTCCCTGTTCCCGGAATCGCCGCGATTTATGCGATATTATGATAACAGTACAGGATTAAGCTTTACTCAGTCCTGGAATACCAATTATTATGTTGAAAATAGTTCTGAACCATTGCGAGTAACGATTGTTTGGTCTGATTATCCCGCAATTCCATCAGCAAACGTTACACTTGTTAATAATCTTGACTTGATTGTAACAGGCCCTGGTGGAACATATTACGGGAATGGTGCACCGGATAACAGAAATAATGTGGAACAGGTTGAATTAGTATCCCCATCAGTTGGGCTATACACAATTAGAGTAAATGGAACAAATATACCACAGGGACCGCAACCATTCGCTTTTGTAATTTCAGGAGCATTGGACTTCACTCCTCCGACAGCAAGCAATGAGTTCCCCACAAATAATTCTTACGCCAATAACAATACAACGGCTGTTGCTGTCAATATTACTGATTATGGAACCGGAATAAATCTGACTTCTTTAATCATGTCGATACGCAACTTAACGGTGGCTTTTACAAATACTTCTATTTCAAATGGCTTTAGAATTCAAAATATGACTGCCACACCCTATACTGATGGTGTTGTCAATATATCTATCAATGCGATGGATAACGCTTCAAACGTGCTTTCTTATGGTTGGTCTTTCACTGTGGATACGACACCCCCTATTATTACAAATGCTCAAATTGCCTATCCTTCAGGATTATATGCAGCAAAAAATGGCACAACTATCACTATGAATCTTTCAAGTACGGATATTTTATCAGGAACCAAAAATATCTCTGTTAATGGCTCACAGATCAATAGCAGTCTTGGAGATATCGTTTTAACAAATAATAGTGGATTCTGGAATTCAAGCGCGATAGTGAATACCTCAGATGGAATATATTATCTAAATATCACTTCTTATGATAATGCAGGCAACTTAAATGATACAACACAGGTAACAGTCATAGTTGATAACACCAGACCCACTGTTACCATCAACCCGTTTTCCTACCAGCGCGGAAATGCAGCAAAAACAGGCAGCACCATAGAATTAAATGTCTCTGCAAATGATCCTGTGGTCAATTCCACTTCATCCGGCCTGAAAAATGCATCCGTGAATGTGTCCTTAATAAACAACACAGGAATAATAGTACTCACAAACAATTCCGGTTTCTGGAAGGGAAATGTAACATTAGACAAATCAGTAGATGATGGTAATTATTCCCTTAATGTCTCATTTTCCGATAATGCAGGCAACATCAACAGCGGCGAGTACGTTAACGTTTCAATTGACAACAAACCCCCATCAGTAACGGATGTTTCCGTTTCATCAGTATTCGTGAATGCAACAAACCCCGTAAATATTACAGCAAACATCACTTCTGACGACCTGAGAAGTGAAGTCAATACAAGTGAAGTTTTTTCACGCGTGAAATATCCAAATGGCACTTCAATAAATTATCCTATGAATCCTGGCGGCGGCAGTTTATTCTATTACAATTTCACTGATACGATACAATACGGCCGCTTTAATATAACCATAGTTGCGAACGATACTACAGGGAATACGAATATCACTCAAATAAAACAATTCGCTACTGTTCTTGTGACAATAAATACAAGTGTGGAAACAAACGCAAATAATGATACTATAGTATATGCTCCCGGATCCAACACCACACTGCGCTTATTCACCACTAACACAAGCCTTGGCGCAATAAACATTACACAATCACGGGTAAATATCTCATCACTGGAACTTAATATCACAAATCCCGGCATATACGTACTGGTAAATGCAAGCCAGGACATTCGAAATAATCTGACGTATGTGGTTCTCTCAGTAAATTATACGGATGCGGATGTAAGCTCTTTTGTGGAGAGTTCTTTACGATTATATAGATGGAATACCACATCATCTGAATGGGAAAAACTTTCCGGCCCGGGTTCACCTTCATTCGTAAATGATGCGGGCGTAGATACTGTCAATAATTTTGTCTGGGCCAACCTTACAAACCTTAGCGAATTTGCAATAGGTGGCAACCTTTATACTCCGCCATCACAACAAACTGCTTCATCAGGCGGTGGAGGCGGAGGTGGAGGCGGCGGAAAATCAGGCGAGAATACATCCAATATTGAGCTGATCGAGAAATATGATATGCAGATATCAAAGGATGCTCTCACATCTTACAGGTTCACCCATCCCAGGAATCCTGTAATGTTCGTAAATATTACGGGGAGGACCAGCTATGGTATAATTACCACGACGATGGAAGTACTAAAAGGTACATCGACCCTTGTGAAAACCCAGCCGGAGGGGCTTGTTTATAAGAATGTTAATATCTGGGTAGGAACATCGGGCTTTGCAACACCAAAGAACATCAAGGAAGCATTGATCACATTCAGGGTTGAAAACTCCTGGATGAACAGCAACAGTGTTTCAAGCAGCGATATCGTTCTGGTAAAGTGGGATGGCGGCAACTGGATACAGCTTGAGACAAAGGAATTGTCAAAAGACGATACCAACTCATACTTTGAAGGGAAGACCGATTCGTTCTCACCATTTGCAATAGTTGCAAAAGCAGGAGTCACAGCAAAAACCACCCCCTCAACAATATCAGGTACAACCACATCGCCAGTAGCAGCAGGAACAGCGCCAGACAAGGCACAGGTTTCAGGTTTCCCCGGATGGCTAATCGTAGTGATCGTAATCGTGATCATCGGGGCTGCGGTTTATTTCCTGGCCAGGAAGAAAAGATGAGAAATCATCTTTTCAAGCTTTTTTAATTACTTTTTATCATTGCCATTGATCAGATCGTTCACCAAAAATATTATATTGGCTGTAAACAATAAACTGTCAGTAAATGATTGGCAAAAACAATATTATATCGGGAAAAGCCTGGAAATTCGGTGATAATGTCGATACTGATGTTATAATTCCCGGTAAATACCTGCGCACGACTGATATGAGTGTGTTCGCATCCCATGTTATGGAAGGGATCGATCCGTTATTCTCACAAAAAGTCCGAAAAGGCGACATAATCGTTGCCGGAAAGAATTTCGGATGCGGCTCATCCAGGGAACAGGCGCCGCTGGCTTTAAAACATGCAGGCATAGCGTGTATCGTAGCTGAATCGTTCGCCCGGATATTTTTCAGGAATGCAATAAATGTAGGATTGCCTATTATTGAAGCAAGGATTGATTGCAAAGAGGGAGACAATATAGAGATCGACCTTGAGAAAGGGATTGTGAAAAATAATGGAAAAACATACCCTGCCACAAAACTCCCGGATTTCCTGCGCGATATACTTGCTGATGGCGGGCTTGTTGAACATCGGAAAAAGGTGAATACTTGATATTCCCGGCTGATTATAAAAGCGTGGGTATGACCAGGACAGATCCGACAGGAAGGATCGGGGGGCCTATATATTTTACTACGGAATACCTGATCGCCGAACTTCCATCAGGTTACGAAATATATAAGGTGAAAAGTGAAGGTGAGGGACTGTTAAGAAAACTTATCTCACTTGAGTTGATTGCTCGTGGAAAAGAGATAACTAAATTGAAGGAAAAACTTGATTCCCATGACAGGACCAAGCTCATCGAATGCGCTCTTCCCTTATGTAAAGGCGCCGTAAATACTGTTATTTTTGAGGGCATGGACAGGCATACGACTTTTATCCAGGATCCGAGCCTGCATGAGGTAATGGAAATAGAGATAATTGATATCGTACCACCCGAACCACCCTGGCTTGACTTTGCCATCCAGAGACTTGTAAGAAGCGGTATACTGGGGGAATTGAATATTCGTTTTTCGACAAAACTCATTGACCTTCGCCAGTTCGAGGGTGAAAAAGTAGTATTTCCCTGTCATGCTTCTGAACTTAAAGGAAAATACCTTGATACGGATACCGATATCGAAAATAATTCCATGCTTGTGGGATGTGATATATCAAAACAGATATTTGAGCTTCGCTACCCCAACTTGACTTATAAGCATATCAATATGTGTCCGCTTAAAACAGAACTTTACCTGCCAACAAAACCTTTTATCACTCGATGCTGCCAGAGCAAGAAATCAGGTATGGTGAACCTTAATGGCATTGATGGCGCCGTGGTTCACTGGGGAGCATCTGAATACGATATCGTGGATGCTATCAGGATGCTTGTAAGAATAATTAACGGTAATATTGAAAATAAGGAAAAAAATATAATGAACAACCAGAAAAAACATGAAAGTCGCAATTATCCCTGGTGATGGTATCGGGAAAGAAGTCTTACCTGCGGCATTATCAGTACTTGATGTTTTTGGCCTTGATATAGAGAAAGTTCCTCTTGAGATTGGTTTTGGCAAATGGGAAAAAACGGGAAGTGCTATTACAGATGATGATATCGCTCTCATCAGGCAGTGCGATTGCGTTCTTTTCGGAGCTATTACAACTGTACCTGATCCCAATTACAAGAGCGTTCTTGTACGAATGCGAAAAGAACTTGACCTGTATGCAAATATCCGTCCATTCACACCTCTTGAAAAAGTTAAATTGCCCTGTGCAAAGAAATTTGATTTTGTGATAGTAAGGGAAAATACGGAAGGGATGTACTCAGGTGTCGAGGAACTGCATGAGGATGTTGCATATTCCACAAGAATAATTACACGCAAGGGCAGCACGAGGATCGCAGAAAAAGCATGCAAGATTGCAAAGATGAGGAAAAAGCAGTTAACAATAGTCCATAAAGCAAATGTTTTGAAATCCGATTCGTTTTTCCGTGATGTCTGCACAGGTGTTGCGAAAAAAAATGACATAAGATATAATGAAATGTTTGTAGATGCCATGGCATATGATATGATCCTGCACCCGGAGAAATATGATGTGATAGTGACCACAAATCTTTTCGGGGATATACTTAGCGATGAAGCTGCGGCAATGGCAGGTGGCCTGGGTCTATGCCCCAGCGCCAATATTGGCGATAAATATGCGCTTTTTGAACCCATACATGGCAGCGCTCCCGATATTGCCGGAAAAGGTATCGCTAATCCGATAGCAGCCATACTGAGCGTCAAGATGATGCTTGAATGGGCAGGCTTTAACGCGGAAGCAAAAACAATAGGCCAGGCTGTAAACAATGTTCTTGATAATGCTATCATTACCCCTGACCTTGGAGGCTCATATTCTACTTTTGATGTTTCAAATGCAATAACAAAATTGATTAGATGAAAAAACATGTATGTTTCGGGTGAAAATGAAAGGAAAAACGAAAGACCAGTTAATCAAGGAACTTGAAAGTTTAAAAGAACGCCTGGGTAAACTTGAAAACGCTGATATTGAACGGAAAAAAGTGATTAAAGCCCTCAGTGAATCAGAGGCGAAGTATCGTTTATTATTTGATTCGGCTCCCGTGGGTATAGGTATAGCTGACCTTGATGGAAATATTTTTGATGCCAATAAAAATATGCAGGAAATGAGCGGCTTTTCCCTCAATGAGTACAGGGAAATTGGTGTTGGAGCAACCTATGCTGATCCGGAAGAACGAAGGCTTTTACTAAACTCCTTAAGAGAAAAAGGGAGGGTGAGGGATTGGGAAGGCAGGTTGAAACGTAAAGACGGATCGGAATATTATGCATTGCTCAATGCAGATATAATGGAATTGAAAGGTCGTAAGGTACTTCTTGCGATTATAAGGGATATTTCACAGAGTAAGCGAAATGAGGTGGCATTAAATGCAGCTCTTGTAAAGGCGCAGGAAGAAAAAAACAAATCCGAAGCTATCATTGCAGCTTTGGGTGATGGTATAATAATCCAGGATACTGATTATAAAATAATATACCAGAACCAGATTCAAAATGATCTATACGGGGACAGGACAGGTGAAATTTGTTACAAAGTATATGGAGGCAGAGATGAAATATGTGGTGATTGCCCGGTTAAAAGAACCTTCATAGATGGGAAGATCCACAGGTCGGAAAGAAAAGTTGACACTGACAAAGGAGATTTTTATTTTGAACTTACTTCATCTCCTTTGAGAGATTCTAACGGGAAAATCATAGCAGGAATAAAGGTAGTCAGGGAAATAACAGGACAAAAGCGCATGGAACATACCCTGCGCGAAAGCGAGGAGAAATATCGCAGACTGGTCGAGACATTGATGGAAGGTATCTGGGTACTTGACAAAGATGCGAACACTACTTTTGTAAATCCAAGTATGGCACGGATGCTCGGGTATACAGTTGATGAGATGCTGGGAATGCATTTGTTTTCTTTTATGGATGAACAGGGGAGAAAAAATGCAACGCACTATCTGGAGCGACGTTCGCAAGGGGTCAAAGAACAACACGATTTTGAATTTATCCGAAAAGACGGAACAAGGATATATACAAGTTTAGAAACATCCCCCATTACTGATGAGAACGGAAAATATTCCGGAGCGGTTGCGGCAATAGCAGACATCACCGAGCGCAAGCGTGATGAATATGAAAAGAACCGTCTTCTAAAAGCTATGGCCAGCAGTACCGACGGCATTACCATATGCGATGAAAAAGACCGGTATATCTACGTAAATGAAGCATATGCAAGAATATTCGGTTATTCCCAGGAAGATTTTATCGGGGAGACCTGGCGGAAAATCACCCATTCCGATTTAATAACTGTAGTCGAAAAAGGTTTAGAAGATACGTTGCATAATAAGGATACGGGGGTATTCAAAGGAGAAGTCCCTGGACTCAAGAAAGATGGCGGGACAGTCCCTACGGAAGTCATGGCCACGGGTCTGTGGGATGAGAACGGAAATTACAACGGGCATATATGTATCGTCCGGGATATCACCGAGCGAAAACGTGCTGAAGATAAGCTTCGTGAGGGGGAACGATTCCTGGAAACTATTTTCGCAAGCATCCAGGACAGTATAGGCATAATTGACAGTGATATGAACATTATCAGCGTCAACAAGATGACTGAAAGCTGGTATATGCATTCGATGCCGCTTGTTGGGAAGAAATGCTATGAAGCATATCATAACAGGAAGGAGCGGTGTGAGCTTTGCCCTGCCTGGGAAACGCTCAAAACCGGTAAAGCAGCTCATAAAGAAGTCCCCAGACATGGACCCGGGGGAAAGCAAGTGGGATGGGCGGAAATTTACAGCTATCCTCTTAAAGATATGATTACCGGACAGATGAATGGTGTAATCGAATATGTACGCGATATTACAGAACGCAAGCGTATGGAGGAAGAGCTCAAACAATCAGAAGAAAAATACCGCCTGTTGATTGAGAGCATCCAGGAGGGAGTGTTTGTTATCCAGGATGCAAAAATGGTATTTGTAAACAAGGCAATCGCAGAGATGACAGGCTATAGTATTGAGGAAATTATCGGCATGGATTTTCACAACCTTGTTGCACCAGAGGATCTGGAAATGGTCCATGACCGATATTACCGGAGGCAGAGAGGGGAAGACATTTCCCCAGAATACGAATTCCACTTGCTGCGTAAAGATGGGGAAAAGACCCTGGTCGATATGAGCGTGGGGATTGTGACATATCAAGGCAGAGTTGCCAGCATGGGAATACTGAAGGATATCACCGAGCAAAAGAGGACAGAGAAACTCATCAAGGAATCTGAAGAGAAATACAGGAATCTCGTCGAGCTGACTACGGATATCATTTATATGACGGATAAAAACCGCAAACATGTCTTCATGAATGATGCAGGATTGCGGATATTAGAAGCTTCGCCAGAAGAAGTGATCGGTCATCACTGGTCAAAATGGGTATATCCTGATGATAGGGAGAAATCCTTCCAGAAATTCCGGGAAATGATTGAAAATGGCACTGATGTATTCGATTTTGAGAACAGGTATATCTCAAAGAGCGGCAAGGTAATTAATGTCCTTCATAATGTCAGGATATTGAGAAATGAAAAAGGGGAAGTGATAGGGACACAGGGAATTGCAAGAGATATCACAGAAAGAGAGCGTTCGGAAGAGGCGCTTCGCCTATCGAACCTGGTAGTTGAGAACAGCCAGACCGTTCTTTTCAGGTGGAGATCACAGGAAGGCTGGCCTGTCGAGTTTGTCTCAAATAATGTGGTCCAGTTCGGATACAGTGCCGAGGAATTCCTATCAGGGGCTCTTCTTTATGTAACAATAATTCATCCTGACGATCTGGAAAGGGTATCAAAAGAAGTGCGAACGCATTCAGAGAGCGGTGATGACAGGTTCCATCAGGAGTACCGCATCATAGCAAAAAATGGGGCAGTCCGCTGGATCGACGACAGGACAGTGATCGAGCGCGAAAAGGATGGAAATATAACTCATTACCAGGGAATAATAATAGATATCACAGAACGCAAACATACTGAAGAAGCTATCAGGAAATACAATAAGGAACTTGAAGAATCCAATCGCATGAAGGAATTATTTACTGATATCATGCACCATGACCTTATGAATCCTCTTAATGTGGCCCACGGATATGTTGAACTTTTCCTTGAAGATGAGAATAATTCCCGGAAAAAATCTCATCTCGAGACAATTAAACGAAATCTTGTCAAAGGAATGGAGCTTATTGATAATGCCACAAAACTTTCGAAACTTAAGAGTCTGGAATCTATTGGATATGAGGATCAGGATTTGAAAATTGTTGTTACAGAGGTTATTGAAAATCTTACACCGCTTGCTGTAAATGCAGGAATGAGTATTGAAAATAACATGAAAACCAGATTGCCTGTTAAAGCTAACAAAATCATCGAAGATATTTTTACAAACATTATAATAAATGCCATAAAATATGCCCCGCAAGGAAAAAGAATAGTGGTGAAGGGCATAGAAGAGGCAAATTTCTGTTCGGTAAGGATCATAGACTTTGGGGAAGGAATACAAGATGCGGAAAAGAAACTCATTTTTGAAAGATTCAACAGAAATGAAAAGAAGGGCGTAAAGGGTTCAGGATTGGGTCTTGCAATAGCAGTACGAATTCTTCAACTTCATAATGGCAGGATCTGGGTTGAAGATAATCCTGAAGGCGGGGCTGTTTTTGTTGTGCAGATACCAAAATCATAGGTTAAAATTATAGGCCAAAATCATAGATCAAAATCATAAATCAAAACAATGGTATCTTAAATTCATGTTAAAAAACTGGTTATTTTATAAAGACTTATTTCATAATAACTCATTATCACAGTCATGCTTGCAGTAAAGGCTGAAGGGATATACAAATATTATAAAAGTCAAGACGGAAAAAAAGAGGTACTGAAGAACGTTTCCATCAATATCGAGGAAGGGGAGATTTTTGGCATCCTTGGGCCGAACGGGGCAGGTAAAACCACGCTCATATCCATACTTTCAACGCTATCGATACCGAATGCCGGGAAAGTGGAAGTTTTCGGGATCGATGCATTAAAAGATCCCAATAATGTAAAATGTATAGTTAATATCAGCAGTGGAAACCCAAATTTCCCGTGGAGCCTCACGGTTTATGAAAATCTTAAATATTTTGCATTGCTCTATGGGTTGGAAAACAGGGAAGGGTCCATAAATAATGTAATTGGTATGCTCGAACTTGAGAAGTTCAGGAATACGCGGTTTGATTCGCTTTCAACAGGTACAAAACAGCGTCTTTCCCTCGCAAAAGCACTTCTTAACGACCCGCGCCTGCTGTTCCTCGATGAACCTACTGTTGGCCTTGACCCTGATATGGCTATCAAGATACGCAAATTAATTAAAAAGATCCATGACGAAAAAGGGATCACCATTGTCCTGACAACACATTATATGAAAGAGGCTGAACAGCTATGCGAACGCATTGCTTTTATCAAGAACGGCGAGATAATCGCAAATGCCGCGCCCGGTGAACTGAAGAGGCAAATGAAACTTGGCGAGAAAATAATTATTGATTATGATGGCAGGTTTGAAATTTCCTCACTGAATGACATCCCGAAAATCCTGGATATCAAATCTGAGACCGGAAGAGTTGTGATCGTTGCAGAGAACATTGAATCCATACTTAATACTGTCTTAAAGAAGTTCTGTGATGTTCATATCAATAATATTGAGATTTCACAGCCTGATCTTGAGGATGTTTTCTTGCAGCTTGCGCATTAATGTCGAATAATTTTTCTTATTCTAAAAGCCACTTCCATAATGGCGTATAAACTATTTTCTTACCATCTGCTATCTCTTCCCCTTCATACTCCCAGGTTATTACAAGCAAATTGCTGCATTTAAATTCTTCTTCTGCCCTTAACAGACCTGTGATCTCTCTTTTTTGTATATTTTCCCTGCTTGAAGCATTTGTCACCTGGATAAGCTGCTTTACCGGAAGACCTTCCCTGATAACAAAATCTACTTCCCTCTCCTGCTGATTCTTCCAGTAAAATATTTCAATTAACGGGCTTTTGGATTTTGTTCTTTGGAGTTCTATCGCAACCAGGTTTTCCATTAATCTTCCCCAGTCCTCTGAAAATTTAAACCCGGCAAAATTAATAAAACCCGGGTCCATACAATAAATCTTTCTGGGATACTGCATTTGATCCTTAACTTTGTATGAATATATAGCAAGATCAAAGAAAAGGAACGCCTCTTTCATAATCGAGAAGTATTTTTCAAAAGTAGGTACTGATACTTTAATTCCCATCGAGTTCAGCGTGCCTGTTAACTTTGTGAAACTTGCCAGTTTTCCTGAGTTTGAACATAAAAAATACGCAAGGTCATCAATAATTTCACCCCTTCGTTTTGCTTTCGGGAGTATGTCTCTATTTATTATATCGGAAAATAATGTCTGTATCAGTTCTTCTTTACCGGACGGGAGTAGAGTGACTTCCGGGAATCCACCGAATTCTGAGTATTCCCTGAAATATTCTTTTATCAAAGCGATATCCTGTTCAATAAAATATTCTTTTATATAAAAGTTTTTGAATGATATGAATTCCCTGAAGCTTAATGGATAGACATGTGTTGTTAAATGCCTGCCTGTAAGCAGATAACTCAATTCGGATTCTGTTAATTTTGAAGTTGAACCGGAAATGAAAATCTTTATTTTCCCTTTAAATTCATCGTATATGCTTCGTATATATTTTTCCCATTCCCCGATCCTCTGGACTTCGTCAAGGAAAATAAAAATAGTCTTATGTTTTTCAAAAAGCCTTTTGGCATGGATAACATCTATCAGGTCATTGAAATAATCCGGGGTTAAAGGCAGCAATTTCCTGTTTTCAAAGTTTATGTATATAGTGGCTTCTTTTTCTATCCCGGTATCGAGAAGTTTTCTAATGGTAAAGTACATTAAATAAGTCTTCCCAGCCCTTCTTGGCCCTACAATATCATTTATAAGATCGCTTTCTATTTTCAGACTGATAGCTCTCTCTTTCGTGTCTGGAAGTTCTTTTCTCCAGTACTCTTCAACGACTGATCTTAACTTATCTTTATGATTTTCCATTATATCGTAAAGATAACTTTATGATATTTAAATTAATCGGCAGTCAAAACGAAGATAATCGCTTATTTTCCTATATATACTAGGCGGGATATAGTTGGACTATATGGCAAACACATTAGAAAATTTAATTTGCGTAACAAAATCGAGATTGACATTATTAAGATCAAAAGCAAAAGGGAGATAAATAATGCCCCGTTACAATTCCTTCCTGAATATCCCCGAACGTCAGCCTTTAATTTTTTCTGCGGGATTTTACTGCAATCAATGCGGTGCAAAAATCAAAGTATGCCGGGTTGCCAATTGCACATATATAAAAAAGTGTAAAACTGCAAGCGATGGGCAAAATCTTGAATAAATGACAACCATAATCATAAAAGAAGAAAATTCCACGCTTAATGATAAGATATTAAAAGAGCTGGGCTATATCCTGAAGTGGAATGCATGGACTAAAAAAGTTGAAATGACCCGGATCAGGGAAGAAATCGAGAGGCTCCAGGTATTGAAGATTCCCAATATCGAAATTGTACTGGATTAGAAATTGTCATCAAGAATATATGATCATGATTCACTCAAAGATCTTTCCCTTCGATAAATGGCATATTCTTCTCTTTTGAATATTTGATGGCATCTTCTTTCGTGAGCGCTTTTCCCGTTCTGTCATCAAGCATCTCGCATACTACCATTGAGGGAGAAATACCAGCTTTTAATGCAAGTTCTATGGACAGCTCGGTCTGCCCGCGCCTCTCGTTCAGGAGACCTGTGGCCGCACGAAGCAGCGCGACATGGCCTGGGGACCTGAATTCATCCCCAAAATCAATTTTTTCACCTTTCATGACCTTATCAACTGTTTCACCGACTTTTCTAATTGTAAGGGCTCTATCGTTATCGGTTATGCCTGTAAAAGTTTCCCTGTGGTTAACCCAGAGTGAAAAAGATGAACGGGAGTCGTAAGGGATATCCCCTTTTTTTTCCACAAGACTGATAAGGGATTTATGACCATTTTTCGAGATACTTCTTAGAATATCTGACATGAAAGGCAATCCCAGGCTGTCTGCGGCTTTTCCATATATTGCAACGCATATCAACCCACCGCCATCACGGCGCATGAGAGCGATATCAGCCGGTGTTATATATATAGCCGGGATCACAAGATCCGTTTCTCCTTCCCTGTCCTCAGCATCAAAAAGAAGTATCATTTTACCGTTTCTTAATGCATCAATTGCGCTATCAAGACTCATTTTATCACTTCCACATTAACATTATGGCCATCTTTCAGATCAAGGCGATCCCGAAGATTAACAGGCGCTATTATTTCAATAATATCTTCCGGATAATGTGTCCGCTCAGGAGTTATAACGGCGCCCTCGATATCGCAAATCCTGACCCTGAAGCATGAACCTTTCCCGAATGTCCTGTTCTGGTCTGTAAAACCAGAGATCCTTATGCTTTCTGTTATTTTCTTACGCAGGTCAATGCTTTTTGCATCAAGTTTGATGTTCAGTGTGCCTGGATACGGATCAAAACCAAGCTTTTCCAGGAACTGTGTCCTGTAGCCCTCAAGTGAAATGTAATATTGTCCTTCCCCCAGCCCTGTAATTAGCTTTCCACTTAAGATTTTGATGCTTCCATTCCCTGAAAATATCTCTGTATAATCGTACAATTCCTTACGAAGCGCATCGATCCCGTTTTTTGTTATGAAGATCAACTGCCCATCAGGCAAAAACTGCCGTGAGATGAGCTTTTCCTCTTCAAGAGCCTTGAGCTTTCGTGCTGCTGTCTGCTGGCTCAAATCCAGGTGTGCTGCAAATTGTATTGATGATAATTCCAGGGGTTTGTGGTGCGCGCCAAGAAGCGCAAGTTTTTTCAAAGATTGTATATCCATATATTCCACTCATTATTGTATATCTATATATTCCACTCATTTTTGAGCAGCTACCCAAATATGGATTTGTGAGTGTATAAAACTTTTCATTGATCATTTTGCAGCCGGATATGATCCCAGTATTTTTAGCATTCCAACCTTGCTCTTTATTTTCAAGAGCGTTTCCGTTATGGTTTTATCTTCAATATGCCCTTTGAGATCAATATAGAAAATATAATCTCCCAGGGCTTTCTTGGTTGGACGCGATTCTATTTTTGTCAGGTCAATATTTCTGCTGGCAAATTCGCCAAGTATCTCATAAAGGGCCCCGGATCTGTTTTTCTCAAGATACACAATAATAGATGTCTTATCATTACCTGTGGGCGATGGCGAATTTTTTCCTATAACGATGAACCGGGTGAAGTTCTCTTTCACATCCTGTATATTTTCATCCAGTATATTCAAACCATACATCCTGGCCGATTCCTCGGATGCTATTGCAGCAATTTCCTTAGATTCCGATGCAAGTTTTGCCGCATGGGATGTACTCAGGTCTGACCTTATTTCGATTCCTTTGAAATTATTCTTAATATATTTCCTGCACTGGGATAAGGGCTGAGGATGTGACATAATTATTTTTATGTCCTCAAGATCTCCTTTTGAGAGAAGGCAGTTTTTTATCTGAACTACTACTTCACCTGTGATTTTTAGCTGGTGTTCCATCAGGAGATCAAGTGTGAGTGTGATCGAGCCTTCAAGGGAATTTTCAATAGGCACTATGCTGCAATCAACTTCTTTTCGCAAAAGTGCATCAACGGTATCAAATATATCATCATAAAATTTCAAATCAGCTTTATCGTCCCATTGTCGTACAGCTTTTTCCGAATACGTGCCCTTAGGTCCGAGAGTTCCTATTATCATCTGCTCCTTATATTGATGCGTAAAAGAAATAGTTTGTTGCTTAGCAAACTTTTAAAAACAATCCATCTTATTATAAGCGGAGATTAATTTGAAACTTGATAAATATATCCCGGTAATTGGCATGGCTCTCATGCTGCTCCTTGTGCAGCTTATTGCGATCGCTTTGAGCAAACCACTTGAAGTTAATAATTTTAAGGCATTTGAAGATCCAAACGATACGGGAAACGTTTTCGTCTGGGTTGCAATAATTATAATTTTCACTGCATTCATTTTTCTTATAATAAAATTGAATAAGAAATGGATTCTCCAGGCTTTTATACTGATCACAGTAGGCTGGACTTTAGCCTATGTCTTCTATGCGCTTTTTTCAATGTTCCCAATGTTCATAACACCCGATACGAACCTGATCTTAACAATTATAATCTCCGCTGCCCTTACAGTTATTTTGTATAAATTCCCTGAATGGTATGTAATTGACATGATAGGTATGATACTGGGAGCCGGTTCTGCTTCAATTTTCGGGATATCCCTTAATATCGTGCCAGTGATTCTCTTACTTATTCTGCTGCTTGTTTATGATTATATTGCGGTATACCGGACAAAACACATGGTGGCTCTCGCGGAAGGCGTTATGGACTTAAGACTTCCCATTTTACTTGTGATCCCGAAGCACTGGAATTATTCATTCAGGACTGAAAAATTCGATAAAGAAGACCGCGAAGCCTTCTTCATGGGATTGGGAGATGCTGTTATGCCAACTTTGCTTGTTGTTTCAGCAAACGTTTTCATCACCGGGACTACTTATTATTCACTCCCGCTCATCGGCGCAATAAATATCCCGGCAATTGGCGCGATCCTTGGAACATTCCTGGGATTTTCCACACTTATTGTATTTGTTATGAAAGGCAAACCCCAGGCGGGTCTTCCGTTCCTTAACGGCGGGGTCATCTTGGGATATGTTGCAGGGAGCCTGATCGCTGGCTCAAGCATATTCGGAGGATATTTTTAGGTTAGACTGATCAGCGATATTTCCTATCGTTAATCTTATTACCTCCGCTTGTTAATATTATCTTAATGAACGGGACTACTTTACAGGTAACTATAAAAGGGGTATATCTTATTGAGAAAGCGCCAGGCCCGGTGCCGATCGTATTGCTGGAAGACGAGGCAAAACGCATGATGCCGATATATATCGGAATATCTGAAGCGATATCCATAAATTCTGCTCTTAATCATGAAATACCACCCAGGCCTATGACACATGACCTTTTTGTCTCTTTAATAACCCATCTTGGTTCAACGATAGATGACATCCTGATAGATGAATTAAATGAAGGGGTTTATTATGCGAGGATGATAGTTTCCATGGATGGAAAGCGTTTTGAACTGGACGCAAGGCCAAGCGACTGCATAGCGATAGCTCTTCGATGCGGCGCCCCGATACATATAAGGGATAGTGTACTTTCAGAAGCGGTAATGTCAAAAGAAGAGCTTCAAAATGTAGCACCTCTTGAAAGTTACATTTCAGGATGATCACTTTCACGCTGCTATCGAAAAACAGATACGTTAAGTGATCAATCTGGAAGCATGGGTTTTGAAAGTAAAGGTATCTATACAGTACACGAATTCACACTGGCGGTAAAGAGTGTTCTTACCCGGGGCCATTTCAATGATATCTGGATTCGCGGGGAAATATCAAATTTTACGAACCACGGCTCAGGTCATCGTTACTTTACATTGAAGGATAAAAACAGCCAGTTGCAGTGCGTCATGTTCAAATGGTATGGAAAAAATCTCAAATTCGAACTTGAACACGGCATGAAGGTCATTGTTTTCGGGGATCTGGATGTTTATGAGCAAAAAGGTGTTTACCAGCTAAAAGTCAGGGATGTCCGGCCTGACGGCATCGGGGAACTCTACAAAGCATATGAGCAATTGAAGAATAAACTTGCCATGGAGGGACTTTTCTCACCTGACCATAAGAAGACGCTCCCCAGGTTCCCTAAAAAGATCGGTGTGGCAACATCCCCGACAGGCGCTGTTCTTCATGATATTCTCACAGTTCTTGGAAGAAGATATCCGGTCAATATTCTTTTTATCCCTACAGTAGTGCAGGGTGACAATGCAGGCCAGAGCATTGTCAGGTCAATTGATGTGTTAAATAAGACCGATGTGGACACGATCATTCTGGGCAGGGGCGGAGGATCAATCGAAGACCTCTGGGCTTTTAATGAAGAAACTGTGGCGCGCGCAATTTTTAACTCAAGGATACCGGTCATTTCAGCGGTAGGACACGAAACTGACTTTACGATCGCCGATTTTGTGGCTGACATCCGCGCGCCGACACCATCGGCTGCTGCTGAAATTGCAGTTCCCGACCGCCTGGAATTAATAAATCACATTATGAGGCTTGGGCAAAGGTTGATCGAAAACCAGAGGCGAATTGTAAGCGACAGGAAATCCCGTCTTTCTGATCTGGAGGATGGTGTAGCGCCGCATCTTTTTATTGAACGGTTGACCCAGTACATCCAGTTTATTGATGAACTGACCCAGAGGCAGATATCGAGTATTGGAAGGCTTATGGAAGTTAAACAGGCGCTTTTGAATGCCCATGCAGGAAAACTTGATGCAGTAAGCCCGCTTGGGACACTTTCAAGAGGCTACAGCATTACATTGAAACTGCCTGGAAAAACACCTGTGCAAAGTATAGTGGATGTTGAAAAATCCGATGATGTTTCGATAATTGTGAGAGATGGAAAAATAAGATGCAATGTTTATGAAAAGGAGGAATGCAAATGGAAATGAACTTTGAGGAATCACTTACCGAACTTGAGGGAATAGTAGATAAACTTGAGAAGGGACAGCTTTCACTGGATGAAAGTTTGATGCATTTTGAGAAAGGGATAAAGCTTGTGAGAGAATGCAACACGAAATTAAAGAGCGCACAGCAGAAGATGGAGCTATTGATAGAAGAGAATGGGCAGATCAAGGAAGAGCCGTTTGAGGTGAAGTAGAAAATATACTTTGAAGTAATTTTCTTCCAGGATATTCTTTTATAGCTTCACAAACCAAACATGTTATAGAAAGAAAATTATGAGCGACAAAAACCAAACATCTTCAAAACACCAGAAATTAAGCGGAGAAAAGAAGAAAAAGAAAAGTGGATGGATCTCAAGAAGTTCTGGTTCTGGAAAGAAAGAGCATAAAGATACAACGATTGTGTATACAAGAAGACCAAATGAAACATATGAGGAATATTTGGCTTCACTGGAAACTCCGGAAGAAGAAGTATAATTTTTACTTGTTTTCAATTATGGTTAAAAACAGTTCTTGACTATAATATTACGTCTCACAAGGATTCCTATTATGAAAGACATTGACTCAATTCTAACTGAAGAGGATTATCTTTCTTTGCAGGAATACAGAACAGAAAAAGCCTTGGATGTACTCACTTCTCATGAGAATCTAAAAAGTGAATTGGGAATGTGATGTTTAAAACGGGGTTTTGCTTTGTTAGATTCAAAAACTATAATTCAGCAAACAGTAGACATATTTGAGAAGAAGCATGCAGGGACGCTCAAGATGAAGCCTGAAAGACACAATGGAGCACGAGATAATCGGGAAAATTGCATTTAGGTACTTTTACTAATTTTTTTCTATTAGAAACATTACATATATCATATAGGTGTTCTTTATCACGAGATAAGATAAAGAAAACAAATAATAGATTATAACAGTTAAAAAATAAATACGGAGGTGAAATTATGTGTTCAGTTGGAGACGCTTTTAATATCGATATTGCCGAAGGCATAGTGCCACGCAAATATAAGTGCAAAGATTGTGAGAAACAATTTAAGGGAATAGGTACCAATCCAAAATGTCCAGAGTGCCATTCTGCAAATACCGAAACGATATAATATCTGGAACAGTGATAGCCAACAAAGTAAAACTTAGGCCCATGGTTGGAATTGTTGTTTTAACGATGAGCTTAGTGTTGGTTTCTGATTGAATATGGTGTGTTTATGAATAAAGTAGTTGTTTGAGAGACTTTGAGCGGCAAAACAATAACTGGGATATTGACTGGTTATGACAAGTATGAACTTATTTTGGTGGAAACCAAGGATATCAAATCTAAAAAACCGATGAAAACCATTGTCTATAAACATGGTTTAATTAGTATCCGAGAAATGGATTAATGGCCAAATCCTATTGGATTATCTGTAGTCAGACTTGTAAGAGTAGAAGGAGCCACTCTTCACATTGAAGATGTTGATATTACAGATGGAACACCCCTTTTGGATATAAAGCCATTTGTCCCAGAATTTGATATCCGAAAAGTCGAGCGGATAGGTTGGCTTTCAAAAAAGCAGATAAAGCACTTGAAGTGAAAGCAGATGAAAGGTTTAGATGAGCATACCTATTTTGCTGTCTTTACAGGATCGACAGGATACGATTTATATAGTTTATCCTGTAATCCTTTCGATCCTGTCCGAGCACCGGGGGGACTGTCGCTCAGCCTCCCGCAGTAAGTACGCGCCCGCAGGTGGATTCTGGCCGAACCCATTGGGAGGCGTGCTTAGTGCGGCGCTCGTCGTCCGTCATATTAAACGATTACGTGGAAAACCATAAATACCCAGCCCCACAAATAATAAAAGTAGTAAATGTGGGTAAAATTCATGGACAAACTATATGAACAATCTGAAACGGGCTGCTATCCGAGATTCGATCCCGGACCATGGGAGGATAAGGAGATAAAATTCTAGGATAAGCTATTTCTCAAGGATCATGTGAGGAGTTTTTTGCATATTCCGTTGAATTTCGATAAAATAATGGTGAAAAACATGGAAAAGATAACGGCTGCAAATGCCCTTTCACCTGAACTGCTGTTGCTTTCTGATGAAAAATCCATGTGGGGATCTGATGTATATATTGCTGTCAGTAAAGAAGTGCCGGGAGCGCAGATGGAAAAGATATCAGGGACTTTCCTTTCGAAAGTTTTTGAAGGGCCGTATAATAACATGGGAAAGTGGGCAAAAGAAATGCAGGGGTTTGTGAAATCAAAAGGTAAAGAACTCAAAAAGATGTATTTTTTCTATACCACATGTCCGAAATGCGCGAAATATTATGGGAAAAATTATACGGTCATAATGGCACAGGTCTAAACCGTACCCTTTGCATGTTTTACCCCATATTTCGCACTTGATATGACATATTTATGATTAATCTATGAAAAACGAGACTTTTAGAAAATCTTTCTGAGATTTTATTAATAAAATAAAATTTTTTTAGACTGGATTAACAGGATTTACAGGATTAGATAATAAAATTTATCCTGTCGATCCTGTTAATCCTGTCAAAAGACATTTGTTGACGTTTTTAGGTTAAATTTTATAAAAGATAATTTTGATGAAATTATGTGCGAAATGTGGGTTTTACGTAATTTTATCAATATTTAAACACCGCAAAGGGCGCAAAGTACGCAAAGAACGATTATCCTGGCCTTTGCGCCCTTTGCGTTCTTTGCGGTGAGTTCTTGAAAAAACCTACTAAAAGAAGGCTTATTTCACCATGACCTTTATCTTTTTTGTAGTCTCAACGACCCTGTCAAAGAATATCTTCTCAGTATCAAGAGGCCCGGGATTCGCTTCGGGATGATATTGGACTGACATAATATCAAGATCCCTGTGCTTTAGCCCTTCAACAGTTTTGTCATTGGTATTGTACTGGGTGATAGTGATCTCTTTTGTATCAATGCTTGATTCATCAACCGCATACCCGTGATTCTGCGATGTGATATACACGATACCCCGTTCCAGGTCCTTTACAGGCTGGTTCGCGCCGCGATGGCCGAATTTCATCTTATATGTCTGGGCGCCAAGGGCAAGGGATATGATCTGGTGGCCAAGACATATCCCGAATATGGGAAGCTGTCCCGCAAGCTCTTTTACCACAGATATCCCGTTTACCGCCTGCTGCGGGTCACCAGGACCATTTGAGAGAAGTATTGCATCAGGCTCATAATTCATTATATCTTTCAGGGGTGTTGTTGCAGGAACGACTGTGACATTGACTCCCCTGTTGTTCAGGCTCTTGATAATGTTTCTCTTTACACCGAAATCCATTACTACAATATTATCCCCGTCTTTTTGGCCTTTCATTTGATACGGTTGTTTGCATGTGACTTTTCCTATCAGGTCAAGGCTGCCAATATCTTCCTGTTCTTTTGCAAGTCTTACAGCTTCTTTGCCGTCATCACTGCCTACTATTATCGCGGCCTTCATTGTTCCGCGTTCCCTTGTTTTGATCGTGAGCATCCGTGTGTCAATGCCCATTATCCCGGATTTTCCCTCATCCCTTAAATATTCATATATGGATCGTTTGGACTTGTGATGCGACGGGTGATCGCATGCTTCCCGAACGACAAGTCCCTCAGCCTGCATGCGGTCTGATTGAAAAGTCTCACCGCTTATGCCATAATTGCCTATGAGCGGATATGTGAACATCAATATCTGGCCCTTATAAGATGGATCAGTCAGAGCTTCCTCATATCCGGTGTACTGGGTAGTAAAAACAAGCTCGCCCTGGACGATGCCCTCTACACCAAGACCTTCACCAATAACGAATGTTCCATCTTCAAGCCCGAGAACTGCTTTCATGGGTGCTTATCTGTAAAAGCATCGTAAATAGATTACGCAATTATAGTTTGTATCCGATCAAAATAAGCAGATTTATTTATCAGGAATATGAGATTGAATGCGTGATCAGATTATGATAAGTGTAAATGAAACCGGACTCTGTGTGTTTAATGAAATGCTTGATTTTGCAAACGAAATGAATCTTGAGATACATGAACAGAAAAACGGTTCCACGGTTATTGACGCAGGAGTGAACGTGGCCGGGGGTTATGAAGCGGGATTATACCTTTCAAGGATATGTCTTGCAGATCTTGCAGACCTGGAATATACTACTTTTGACCTGGGCGGGATCATGGTTCCGGCTATCAGGGTCAGCACCGACCATCCGATTGTCGCATGCATGGCTTCACAATACGCAGGATGGCGCATCAGCGTTGGGAAATATTTTGCCATGGGTTCCGGCCCTGCCCGTGCCCTTTCGCTTAACCCGAAGAAGCTCTATGCGGAAATAAACTACAAGGATTCTTACAGCGATGCTGTGCTTGTGCTTGAATCTGATAAGCTTCCTCCTGAGGAGGTCACAGAAAAAATCGCAAAAGACTGCAATGTTGACCCGTCCAATCTTCATATTGTGGTTGCACCTACTGCTTCTATCGCAGGGTCAGTACAGATATCAGCCCGTATCGTTGAGACCGGCATCCATAAAATGGAATCTATCGGTTTTGATATAAACACCATAAAAAGCGGTTATGGCATCGCCCCAATATCACCGATCGTCGGGGATAGTACAAAATGCATGGGATCAACGAATGACTGCATCATATACTGCGGAAAGACGTACTATAACGTGAGGTACGATGTGGAGAAAGTGAAAGAACTGATCGTAAAAGTGCCTTCCGGAACCTCATCTTCATATGGAAAACCCTTCTTTACGACCTTTAAGGAAGCAGGATTTGATTTCTTCAAGGTGGATGCAGGTGTTTTTGCACCTTCCGAGATCACGATAAACGAGCTCAACAGTGCCAAGACCTTTACAAGCGGTAAGATCAACCAAGAGGTACTCATGAAATCCTTCGGGATTTCAAGACTTTAACTTTGATTTTAACTACAACAATTTTTAAATATAACACCCCTTTTAGGGATGTATGAACTATGACGTTGTAGTGGTTGGCGCCGGTCCTGCAGGCGCCATCGCTGCAAAATATGCCGCGCTAAACGGTGCAAAGACCCTCCTTATAGAGGAACATGCAAGTATCGGCTCACCAGTTCAGTGTACGGGTCTTATCAGTACAAAAGCGCTCAGGGAATGCGAACTTGGGGAAGGTAACTTTGTTCTTTCAAAAATAAGGGGAGCATTCGTGTATGCACCCAATGGAAAAGAAGCCTGCGTCAGGGGGAAAGATATAAAAGCGTTTGTAATAGACAGGAAAATTTTTGACAGGGCGCTTGTTGAACTCGCTGTAGATAATGGGGTGAATATTCTCATGAAAACCCGTTTTATCGGGATGGATAATGGGAAAATATCGGTGATCTCAAATGGGGAGAAAAAAGAAATTTCCGGGGATATTATCATCGGGGCCGATGGCATACAGAGCAATGTTGGAAGAGCTGCAGGGCTTCCCAGGTGTGAAAAGTTCCTATCCGGGATACAGTTCGAAGCCCCTTATATGCCTAAAGACCCGGAATATGTGGAGATATTTACAGGAAATGAGATCGCCCCTGGATTTTTCGGATGGGCGGTTCCATTTTCAGGGATGGCGCGAATAGGTCTTGCCAGGAATCCGGGGCTACCTGCCCGATATTATCTTGAGAAACTCCTGAATCACCCCATCGTTGCTTCAAGATACAAAGGCTCACGCACTGAACACGTTGTCGGGGGCATTCCTCTTGGCCCGCCGCGAAAAACCGTATCCGACAGGGTCGTGCTTACAGGTGATGCGGCAGGACAGGTCAAACCTACATCAGGAGGAGGAATTTACATGGGAGCAATTTGTGCAAAAATCGCGGGTGAAGTCGCTGCAAGAGCATCAAGAAAAGAATGCACACTTTCGGAATACGAAAAAAAGTGGCGAAGCGCTATTGGAAGGGAACTTGAGATCGGAATGAGGATACATAAAAGCATTGGAAAATTAAGTGATGAAAACCTGAACGAATTCATAATATTCCTCAATAAACCTGAGATTAGAGAACTCATAACTGAACATGGCGACATGGATCATCCTTCAGTCCTTCTGCAAAAACTCATGAAAACAGGAAATAAGTGGCAGCTCATAAAATTCATGGGAGTTGCTTTCAAAACGCTATTTTAATTTTGCCAAAATGGAACGAAAAGGGTTAAGTATATTTGTGCTTATTGAAGGGTAATCCTGCCTTAACTCAGTGGCTTAGAGTGCGCGGCTGTAGTATGGATAATGTGCAAAGCACATAATACCGCGCAGGCACCGCGAAGTCCCCGGTTCGAGTCCGGGAGGCGGGATATTTTTTAGTTTTTTAATCAAAAGAGATTTTCAGCAATGGCTACATACTCCGCAAATGATTTTGATTCTGGAATTGATAAATTATCATCCCTTAATCCCTGGATATGCATTTCAATAGCTTCATACATATTCTTCTCAGCTTCTTCGCGGGTTGCGCCTGTAGCCACACATCCCGGTAAGTCCGGCGAATATGCCGAATAATTATTATTTGCCAATTCGATCACTACGAGGAAACGATACATATTATTTCACCTTCTTCAATTGAGCTTGCTTTAATATACTATTTAATGTTCCTTCTGACAACTCATTACCAGGATGACCTGCAATTGTCACTCTGCCTGTTTTGGTGGGATGTTTGTATTGTTGATGGCTGCCTTTTGTGGCAACCAGATACCAACCATCGGCTTTCAGCAGTTTTATGATTTCACGAACTTTCATTGTAAATCTATCTCTATAGATATTTAAGCATAACTCAATATACTTTATAATTATCTACCATAATGCCTCAGTGAAGAGTCCTGATAGTGGAGTTCCCTAACAGAGCTGCGGAGTATTCCGATAAAATTATTGAGCAGGCACCGCGAAGTCCCCGGTTCGAGTCCGGGAGGTGGGATATTTTTTTAGTTTTTTTATAAGCGTCTATTATTAGTGCTTAAATAGGCTCTTCCGGTTCCTTTGGTTTCACATCTACCAAATGTGCATGTTCCGATTCAAAAGTTTCACTTAAATAAACTCTAAAAGTTCTTTTGTCGTATATATTTTTACATGATTTTGTTGGCACAATCCTAAAATCCAGTGATTTGCCGATTCTATCGACGGAAAAGAGAACAACCTGATAACAAATCTATCTCCATAAACGACAATTATCGAAAAGTTAACTATTTTTTAAGGCAAAGACCAAAT
>CABMCA010000063.1 GCA_902384525.1 uncultured archaeon | reverse complement strand
CCTTATGCCTCATATGATCGATGATGTGGTTCCGCTTGTTACCCAGCCGATTATCGATTATCTGACGGGGAGGAAGTGACATTGATTGAACATATCCTCTCCAAATTTTTCCGTATCGAAAATACTACTTTTTCTATTTTAGTATGTTAACAATCATGCTTCTTGCATTCTTGCAGCATTTCCTCAAAAGTATAATTTTCGGGCATGATACCCACATTTACGCCAAATCCAAGCAATGTATCACAAGTAGGTTTACCAATAGCTGCTACCATCTTTTGATTCATTATCCGGATAATCTCATCTTTTACTCCTGCCTCATCTGCCAGCTTCATGAAATTCCTGGCCATCATTGTGCTTGTGAATGCAAAAATATCCACTTCACCTGCAAGCGCCTTTTTCAAAAGCGCATCATGTCGCTCATCTTTAGGGCTGATTATCTGGTACACCTGCGTTTCATTCACCACTGCACCTTTTTCAAGAAGCCCTCTTACAAGTTCAGGCGCTCCATGGCTGCTCCTTGCGATTTCTATACTTGCCCCTTCAATTCCTGAAAGCTCTTTAACAAGACCTGAAGAACTATAAGAAGCGGGCATCATAGTGACACGAATTCCGTTTTTCAACAGTGCATCTCTTGTCTTCGGGCCGATCGCTATAACATTGGTTTCATTGAGCCGTTCAATAAATTCATCCGGGTATTTCAGTTTCAATAAAGTGAACTCAACCCCATTAGCGCTTGTGAATATGATATAATCCGCCTCTCCCCTCATTATGCGATCCAAAAATCCTTTGAAATTTAAATCGGTCTTATCCATTACATCGATCATGGGTGCTGTTATGGTGGAAAAACCCATTGAAGTCGCAAGCCTGACCGACTCTGCCAGATAACCGGCAGGTCTCATAATGGCTATTACTTTCATTTCGATCTTTCAGGGAGCAAGTTCGTGATGCAATTTTACAACATCACCTATTACGGTTACTGCCGGAGCTTTTACCTTTCGCTGTTTACAAAGACCTACAATATCAGCGAGCGTTCCAATAGTGACCCGCTGGTCGGGCCGTGTTCCTCTTTCAATAACAGCGACCGGAGTATCTGCAGATTTACCGTGTTTCATTAATTCTTTCACATTACGTTCAAGCATACTGACGCCCATCAGGATGACAAGTGTTCCCTCAAATTTTGCAAGAAGTCCCCAGTCAAGAGCAGTCTCTTCCTTTTCAGGGTCTTCATGTCCTGTAATGAAAGTGACCATGGATGCATAATCGCGATGCGTAATTGGAATTCCGGCATAAGCAGGAACTGCAATTGCTGAAGTGATCCCGGGTACAACTTCGACCTTGATACCTTCTGCGGAAAGTGTCTGGGCTTCCTCGCCTCCGCGGCCGAAAAGATACGGGTCTCCGCCTTTTAAGCGCAGGACGATCTTTCCTTCTTTTGCCCTTTTGACAAGAAGCTCATTTATCTGCCACTGGGAAAGCTTATGGTTCCCGGCATATTTACCAACATCGATTTTCTCTGCCGATTCCGGCAGCATGTCAAGTATTGCTTTACCTGGAAGCTGGTCATAAAGAATGACCTCGGCGCTCTCTATTAGTCTTTTTGCTTTGATCGTCAGAAGCTCCGGGTCACCTGGACCTGAGCCTACAAGATAAACTTTCCCGTTCATTATTATCCTCTTTTGGCTGCAAACATTTTTACCGCCTCATCAACAAGTTTGCCGCCGCCTTTTTTATTCAACTCATTACCGATTCTCTTTGCTTCCTTTTCATACTCAGCGGGGTTTATAAATTCATCTATTTTTACGCAACGCTTCCCATCCACCGCGAGAACTTCAGCACGGACGTGTATTTCATTTCCCTCTGTTTGTGCGAAAGCCCCGATGGGAACAAGGCAGCCGCCGCCAAGGATCCCGATTATTATGCGTTCGATCCTTGTTTCAAGCCGCGTCTGTTCGTTATTTAAAACAAGGACTGCATTTTGCGCTTCTGAATCTTTCCTGGTAACTATGACCACTGTTCCCTGGTTAGCAGATGGGACAAAATCGTCAGGATCAAGGCGTTCTCCGGGCAGATCCCATTTCAGTCTCTCAAGTCCGGCTTCGGCAAGGAAAATACCGTCATATTGCCCTTCCTTAAGTTTACGAAGACGTGTGTCGATATTACCGCGTAACTCCTTTATGATAAAACCTGGCCTGTACCTGGATAGCTGGGCGCGCCGCCTCAGGCTCGTAGTTCCAATGATCGAACCTTCGGGAAGATCTTTTAATTTCGTATTGTTGCGTGTAAGCAGGAAATCATAGGGTGAGTCGCGTTTCATTACCGCAGCTATTGTTAGTTCAGGAGGACGTTCGGTAGGAACATCCTTCATGCTGTGGACAGCGATATCTATCTCGCCAGCCAGCATCATATCGTCGATCTCACGCACAAAGACCCCGAAACCCTGCACTTCATGCAGCGGCCTGTCTATGAATGTATCACCTGATGTTTTGATTATTTTAATTTCCGTATCTATTCCGTTTTTTGAAAGAAGATCTTTCACGAGATTTGCCTGCGCAAGAGCCAGTTTGCTGCCCCTTGTTCCTATACGCAATGGTTTTTTGGGATTTTTCATTTCAGGTTCCGTTGGTAAGCTTTTAATGTTTTTTCTATGTCATCTTTCGAATGGGCAAGAGACAGGAAGTTTGTTTCAAACTGAGACGGCGGCAGGAAGATGCCATCATCAAGCATCTTCTTGAAAAATACATTGAATTTAGCTGTATCACATTTCAGAGCTTCCTGATAATTAGAAGGCATATCCCCGAAGAATACCTTAAACATGCTTCCTACACCGCTTACGCTGTAATCAAGCCCAAGATCGGTTATAATATCAGATAACCCTGACCTTAATGAATCTCCTGCGCTATTCACTTTGTCATGGACTTTCTCTTTTTTGAGTGTTTTTATCATGGCAAGTCCTGCTGTCATAGAAACCGGGCTGCCATTGAATGTCCCTGCCTGGTAGACAGGTCCGGCCGGTGAAATTTTCTCCATTATTTCATGCTTTCCCCCGATCACACCGATATGGAAACCGCCGCCAAGTATCTTCCCAAGAGTAGTCATATCAGGAGTTATACCGTAATACTCCTGAGCCCCACCCATGGCAAGCCTGAATCCTGTGATCACTTCATCCAAGATCAATACGACATCATTTTCTTTTGTTACTGCGCGGACATCGTTCAGATACCCTTTTTTTGGTAATATCGGCCCGATATTTCCAAGTACAGGCTCCATAATTACTGCCGCAACATCATCTTTATAAGCAACAATTGCTTCTGTCATGGCCTCGATATCGTTATATGGCACCTGGAGCGTATTCTTCGTAAAATCCTTCGGGACTCCGGCAGAATCGGGCGTGCCGAGTGTGGTTGCGCCTGAACCCGCTTTTACAAGCGCTGCATCATGTGCGCCATGAAAGCCCCCTTCGATCTTGATGAATTTGTTCTTCCCGGTGAAACCTCTTGCCGCACGCAGAGCCCCCATTGTCGCTTCTGTTCCTGTTGAGACAAATCGCACCATGTTAATGCTCTTGTATAGTTTGATAATTTCATTCGCAAGAGACACTTCAAGTTCGGTCGGGGTTCCATAAAGCCAGCCATCATCAAGCTGTTTGATCACAGCTTCCTTTATTGCAGGATGGTTATGGCCCAAAAGTAAAGGCCCGTAACCCATTACGTAATCGATATATTCATTACCATCAATATCGGTTAACTTTGAGCCGTTAGCTCTTTTTGTATAGAATGGATATGGTTTTATTGCCCTGACAGGGCTGCTTACTCCGCCGGGGAGTATCTTCTTCGCCTCATCGAATAATTTTCTTGATTTCTCTGTTCCCATGGGTTACTCAAATTAGGGGATAAACTAATATAATTTGTGTTAAAGTTTTTGAATTGCACGGCAGGTATTTTTACATAATAAACTGCTTTTTCGATTGTTTGAGAAATACATTTTATTTTTTAATCGCTGGAGGTTCTCTATTGTATCTATGTCGTACCACTTCTCAAGGAGAGAGACGATCAAGCCTGAGCTTTTCGCTCTGTTCATCGTCAATTCAGTTACCCTTGATGTACTCCAGGGGATACCTTCAAAAATCAGAGGTTGGTTTTCACTCAGGCCGATCAGATAATATCCTCCGTCCTCACATGGGCCAATAACAACATCACAATTATCGAGTTTTTCCAACCCTTTCTTTATATACTCTACAGGCAGGTCCGGGGAATCGCTGTCAAGCATTAAAACTTTCTTAAAATCCTGTTCAAATAGGCTTCTTGAAATATTAGCCAGTCTCTCCCCCAGGTCGGAACCGGTCTGTTTGATCAAATTGAATCCGGAAGGTGCGATGCTTTGAAAGAAAGCAAACTCAGCCTCAGGTGTATAGGCAATGAAAGCCTGCGCTTCAATATTTTTCACCTGTTCTATCTTATCAAGCAGGAAATTGTGATAAAGGCTGGATACTGTCCCCGGGTCAAGCGATGGGATCATCCTTGTTTTTACCTGATTGGGTATAGGCGCTTTGGCCATTATGACGATAGCATTCTCCCGGGTCAAGTCAAACCTTTCTCCCTATTATTCTTCCCCAGCCAACTTTTCCTTCATCAGCAGCTTTGACCCATAATGCAAGTCCATCATCGGCTGCCTTCCACATTTGCGCGCCATACTGTGAAATAATCGCTCCTTTAAGTTCATTTCTGACCCTTTCCTGGTAAATATGGCAGTACTTTGCAAAATCAGATGTCATATCCTCTTTTTCGATGATAACAAAACTATTCTGTTTTAATATTTGCTCATATCCGGCAAGTGTCTCCATATAAGGGAAAGCCATAAAACTATTGAGGCCTTCCCATTCATTATCTGTCATATTCCCCGCCTGTATCCAGTCAGTAAAAGCAATGATCCCTCCTGGTTTTAGAACCCTGTAGGCTTCTTTTATGAGCCTCTCCTTGTCAGTTACATAACACCATGCATCCTGCCCCCAGACGATATCAAATGCGGCAGCTTTAAAAGGCATATCCAGCGCATTCCCCAATTTATAGGTGACAAGATGCGCTAACCCTTCATTCTCGGTTCTTTTTGTGGCTTCATTCACCATCTTCATTGTGGCATCAAGACCTGTTACCTTACATCCAAACTTCTTTGCCAGGTGCCGCGCCGGGCCGCCAAGTGCGCTGCATACATCAAGCACGCTGGTATTCTTGTTCACACCAGCCTTTCTTGCCATGATATCTGTTTGTGAATCTCCGCCAACGTGGATCTGTTCTCCCATCAGTATTTCCCATAATACGCCGACAGGGCCCTCGTAAACTTCATTTACGTCTGCTATGGTAAAATCTAATTTTTTCCCTTTTGTGATTTTAGTCATATATACCAATTTTATTAAATTATATGTTTTTTATTTATGTAACCACAGAGAGGACAGAGGACACAGAGAAATATACAACAATCTCTGTGCTCTCTGTGTCCTCTGTGGTTGATTAAATCGATATCTTGTTAGAGTTCATCCAGCACTTCGGGTCAGGCGCAAGCATATCCCCGCATTCGTAATATGCCGTAGCCCTGCATCCCCAGCACACTGAATTATGTTCACAGCTCCCGCAGTGTCCCTGCATATTCCCGGGATCCCTGATCTGGGTAAAGAGCAGGTCATCCCGATACTCTTCGACAATATTTTCCAATGATGATGTATGAATATTTCCAAAACCCTTCCTGATCACCGAACATGGAGTTACATCCCCGTCCACGGTCACGCAAATCATCCCGCCGCAATAGAATTTATTGGTATCCATTGAACCCATGGAGAGTGCAGAATCCTGGTAATTAACTTTATCCCTTGTACTGCATGCTTCTTTTATTTCCCAGATTTCCGGGATCCATTCAGGATGTCCCTCTGCAAGCCCTGCTTTGCACATCTGGGTAAGGCATGTTCTTATCCCCATATCCTCGAAGAAATATTTGATGGTTTTATTGACGTCTTCCCCTGCTGCAAGTTTAGTGAATGTAATACAATTAATGATATTATCCTTACCAAGAGCCTTGATATTATCAAGCCCTTCCAGGATAGAATTTATCTTCCGTTCCGGGTTTCCTGTATGCAATTTTCCATATATTTCCTCATCCAGGCTGTCAAGATGCACCGAGATAAAACCCCCTTCTGACATCTCAACTGCTCTTTTGGCCACATCATGGTCCTCTAATGGCATCCCGCTTGTCCAGATGTTATTTGTTAATCCGTTATCCGTGGCATACTTCATTAACTCATACCAATCACTTCGCAAAAGTGGGTCGCCCCCAAGCCAGTCAATAGCCCGGACACCCATATCGGCTGCTGAATCCAGCACTTCAATTATGTTCTTTTTCGGAAGTTCTTTAAGAATGGCGTCAGAAGATGATGCATAACAGTAGAGGCAGCCCTGGGAACATGCAAGATTGGACTCTATCTGGACGGAATAGACTTTTCCATCCTCAAAATATTTTATTGCGACTTTGTGATCCGGGTGCAGGCAACCGCAGCTTATTATGGAATCAGGTTTCATAGCCCTCAACAAGAAGTTAATAGGAACATTCGGTTTGGTATGTATATATAATTTGTTTATTGAATAAATTTTAAGCAGCAGAGTTTATTGCGTTCATTATTTCTGAGTGGTTCCATGATACAACTTGAATTTTGCTTCTATTTTCATTAACAGCATCGGGCATCTTCATTGAAGAATCATTACTTATCTTCACCACAACAACACTTTTTCCCAATTTTAAACTCTCCCTAATTTCCCAATTTACCCACTTGCTTTCATGTGTCGTTTCAGATACAGCTACAAGAGTTACCGAAGATTGCTCAATTCTTGATCGAATGCCACTCCTTATGTATTCTGCATTTTCGCTATCAAAAGGTACTCGAAGGCCCATGTCAATAAAATCCAATTCACCATTTTCATTTTTTGCTTGGCCTCTTAAAAGATCAACTTTAGTTTTATCTGTATGTCTAAAGCTTACAAAAACTCTCCTTCTTGATGGTTGGATTTCCTTTTGAATTTCTTCTCTGGCAATTCCCTCTAATATATCTATATTATTTGTTCCTGCATAAGAAGTCCCTCCGCCTCCTCCGCCCCCCATCTCAATCACCTTTTTCAAATTGTGGAAGAAACCTTTTATCCCCAGAATTGATAATCTCTCTACATGAAATGCACTTTCCACAATATTTATCATTTCCAGAGTGACAAGAGTATGTTTTATCCAGTGGTATATTATAATGACAAGCTAATTTTATTGTATCAGACTTACTAAAATTGATTAGTGGAGTGATTATGATTGTATCATATCCTAATGCGGAATTCAAAGCAAAATTTGTATTTGTAATAAATTCCTGCGTTTGATCCGGGAATAAATGGGTTTTTTCTGAAAGTAAACCAATTGCAATAGTTTTCTCACCAATTGAACAAGCGTATGCTGTGCCAACTAAAAGAAACAGCATATTCCTTCCTGGCAGGAATGCGTTTTCAAAGATATCCTTATTTATATCCGTTAAGCCCGATGGTATTAATTTTCCATAACCACTTAAATCGACCTTAATAGGAGGAGGAAATTTACATTTTGTAAATAATTGTTGGCAAGCAGACCATTCCTTTTTAGCAGCAATTTGTCCATAATCAACAAAAAGTGGGAATATTTTTTCACCTTGTTTCTCAATAATTTTACACATAACCGCAGAATCAATTCCACCTGAAACTAAAGCAACTATTCCCATTTAAAATCCCTCTGCACTACTCGCATAACTACCCAGATAGCTACATCCAATTTTGCCAATGATTTATTCAAAGAATCCGCATAGGCACTTAATTTTTTTTCATAAACAATATATTGATTTTTAGTAATATATTTTTTAAATCCTTGATGCAGGCCTTGTAGCTCCATATATCGAATAACATGAGTATCGAGAATCGCCAAATTTTCAGTATAATAAATATTTCTAAGGAATAAGCTAGCTTGTTTTTGGAGTGCGCCCCTCAAAGTAGACAGGTAGTTAAGGTGTGTCTTATAGAGGGAAAACATGGGAAAAACATCAAGAAAAAGATATACACGTGAATTCAAGCTCTCCCTAATCAGGGAGCTTGAAAGTG
>CABMCA010000062.1 GCA_902384525.1 uncultured archaeon | reverse complement strand
GTGAGAAATTGTCAGTCGAGATTGAAAAAAGGGAATTTAAGGGGGCTCTGAAACTGATAGCTGCATGCAGGGATGAGCTTGGGATCCCGATGCATTACGACATTCATAAGGTTTGTAAATCGCTCGGAATAACTGCGATGCCAACCGCCGAAGTTATTTCTGCTTTGAAGGAGCGGGGTTTTCAAGCTTCAAGGACGCATTTTACAGGGATTTCATTCAAGACGGATGCGAGTATGGAGGAGATAAAGAGGGTTGTGTTGGGTCTGGTTAAAAGTGAGTAAGGTGGACAGCTATACCTGACCAGTTTTGATTTCTCCAATCAGCAATTTATTCTGTTTTTTCATTGCGATTTAGAACCCATCCTCTAAGGCTTTTAAAATCTTCTAAATATTTATTCTTAGGATAGGCTCCTCTTATCACATAAGATGGATGGATAAATGGAATGCAATATTGGTCTTTAATTTTTATGAGTTTATTGTGCATTAAGGTAAAGTTGCTGCATTTTTGATTCAAAATTATCTCTGTCGCAAGTCGACCAAGTGGAACTATGACATCAAAATGGATTAAGCTCATTTCATATTTTAAATATTCTTTACAATTATCTATCTCTGACTTAGATGGATACCGATTATTTCCTTTATCGTCTTTTGGGTTACATTTTACCAAATTAGTGACATATGCGCGAAGTTTGTTTTGCATAAAATCGTTTGGTTCCATACTAATACCAGAAGATGAAAGTGCTAGTTGGAAAAGTTTACCTGATGAATCTTGTGTAAAAGGTATACCTGTAGAATCGGCACCCAATCTACCTGGTGCCAAACCAACAAAGAAGATTGTTGCATCTACAAACCCATATCCAGGAACGGCTTTATTTCGCGATTTTAATAGGTTCTTGCATTTATCACAATTTATAATTTGTTGTCCTATTTCTTGAATTTCAGTCTCAGATAGATTTAATTTTTTCATCATGAAATCTATCTCAATATGACTCTAAATCTTTCAAGGCAATTTTTTTGTTATTAATTATCAAAATAATGTTCTGTGGAGTGTTATGAATAAAAGTATATTTTAATTCGGTTTCAATTTCATCAATAACATTTACGGTTAAAACAAGTTTATCATCAGCTCTTTCAATGCCGCCCACAGCACTTCTTAAAATCATTATATATTTTTTTACATTTTTTTTGAAAAACTCCTTTATATTTTTATGTAGCTCTTTTTTATCTTCTTCGGAAGGATTTACATCTTCCAATGAAAATCTAATTGAATATTCTATTTTACTTTTCTTGGATTCATCAATCTTGAATTCATCAATTGAAAAAATTACTTTTGGAGGTTTTATGAAAAGATCATTTAATTTTGGTCTACCCCATTCTTGCATTTCATCAATTATTTTTAATAAGAATGAGAGATCTAATTTTAAATGGTAAATAAAATCACAATTGTGTGAAGCAATTGCGCGTAGAATTCTCTGCCTAATTAAAAATTGTCTTGCCTCATCAATATCCAATGGTTTTCTTTCATCTATACCGTAATCAGTCTCCAAAAAATATACCAAACTTTTTACTAATATAATGCAACTTTCAACACCATGATCCCATTTTTCTATAGATCTGGAATATTTAAAATAAAATTTAGCTTGAGTATGAGTAATATATTGTCGTTTCTTTTCATCTGTTTTGTCCTCATCTATCAGTTTTAAGTCTGATGAAATCAATTTTATGATAGAATCATTAAACAGTTGACTTTGGTGGGATAAAATATAGGAAACATCTTGTATGTTAAATACATTTAACATATCTCTCAAACTATTATGAATTTTATTTACATGTTCTGTTGGATACCCTAAATCATGTGTCAATGAAGCAATGCACCACATTGCTTCTTTCTCATCATCTGTAATTAATTTTGAATCACCATCTTGTCGTAATTTATTATCCATTACATCAATTAAAGAAAAACCTCCAAGTTTTTCTTTTACAAGTTTTTCTCCGAGAAGGAACACTTTGAAAACGTGCGAAACGTGGTCTCTATAATGATCACCGCTACCATAAAGAAGTTTTTCGAATTCGCAAAATTTTTGGAAAAAAACATGCAGATCATCTATACCATAATCGCCATCGTCATGGAAAAATTCTCTTTCATCCTTTGATTTTAAAAAGATTACTGCTGTTGCCACTAACTCTTTCCAAATTATTTTCAATATTTCTTTTTGCTCAAATAAGGGTTTTGCGGGCTTCAGATTGGTAATAGATCTTTTTAGTATTTTGAATCGATCATTTCGTTTATTCTCGGGTTCATACTTTATAAATTCAATATATTTATAATTGTTTTTTAACCAAATTATTAAACTTTTATCATCAATTTCATCTGACATCAACAATCTCCGAATAGATACTATTGCCTATCACTTTATTTTTAGAAAATAATTTACTGCCAATGTCAAATTTATTAATACAATGTGGATCAGTTCTCAAATCGTGATCCCCATATGTAATTATTCGTTGAGCAATGCAACCATTCGTACAGTTATTCTCACTTATACAGGATTGGCATGAGTTACTTTCACTTTTGCCTAAAATAGCTTTTAATAGAGTAAATCCAGAAGATTCATTAATTATATCCTCAAGCCTCTCTTCTTTAATGTTGTTACGATCAATAAAGCTTTTAATTCTTTTCATTCCTACACAAGGAAAAACAAATCCATCGGGACGTATGACTGCTTTATCTATACCGGCAGTACATTGAGTATTATTATTCAGTCCTAGACAATTATAGTGAGCACCAACAACGATTCTTAGTTTGGATTTATTTATTAGATCATCAAGAATTTTGCGCAATTCAAATACTTCCTTAGTACGAAGTCCTAGAACATCCTTATGAAGCTCTCCGCGACCTTGTGGCACAAATCTCAAAATGTGAATAGATTTTAATCCAATTTCATTTAATAGTGAAACAATATTTGGCAATTCCTTAAAATTTTCTCGCAATGGGACAAAATGAGCCTCTATATTTAAATAAGTTCTTTGTGCATTTCTGATTGACTTTAAGAGGTTTTTAAAGCTTTCTTGTCTTCCAGTAATTTTGTCATGAATTTGAGGGTTTGGACCATGTATACTAAATACAACTTTCTTGACACCTGCAGCCCTTAATTTTAAAAAATATTTTTCTGGTATTGATGATAAGGAATTATTGCCATCAAAGATATTTCCACTGGTATATATTGAAACATCAATGCATAAATCCGTAATATATTTGCAGATATCCAAGATGTACGGATAAGTTAATGGTTCTCCTCCTGATAGACAAATTTCATTTACTCCAATAGATTTCGCTTGATTTACGATATCCTTAAGTTCACTTATCTTGAATTCATTTGGTAAAGGCTCCCCACCGTCTGAAGAACATAGAATACATCTCATCGGACATTTTTTCGTTATCTCCAAAGTTAAATTCTTTAAAGGCATAAATTTGGTCTCATGATAAATCTATCCAATGCTTCCTTGAATTCCCTCACTAAGGGTAGTTTGTCCCTTTGATAATAGAGGTAACAAAACATAAACTCCTCTTCTCATTTTTTTGATCTTTCCACTTATATAATATCTGTTGATCTCACTATTAACTGTATTGTAATTAATCTTCAATGTTTTGGATAATTTTTTGGGAGTTATTTCTTCATGGGGATGCTTAACAAAATAATCCCAAACAATATCAGATTTGTTAAGTAATTCATTTTCCATCATGTTAATTGCAATATTGCAATTATGGACTAATATTATTTATAATTATCTATCATGTTCCATTATTATCCTTTCCTCCCCTTTCTCTTTAGTCCTTATCCTCACATTTTTCAAAAAAGAAACGCTCCTTGCAAGAACGATCATCTCATCCCTCGTAAGCACTTTCTCTTTCCTTATCTCACCTTCAGGGGCATTTTCAGGAATACCCTGCTGGATTACATAGGTGCACTCCCTTCCCACAAGTGCCCTGGAAATTCCCAGAACATCCGAAAACGGGCGAAAAACAGTTGTCCTGACTTCAATATCAATACCATTTAAGTCCAGCGACTTTCTTGCGCGCCCTGCTGCATCATCTTTTCCTGTTATGATGGTATATTTCTGCGGATCATCAAGGGGCGCTTTGATATCAAGGAATATCTTATCAAGGAGCTTTTTATCTATCAGCTTTGAAAGCCTCTCAGGATAGTACCCGTTCGTTTCGATGCCAACAAGCAAACCCTGTTCTTTTGCGAATCTTGCAAGATGTTCTAACGCATCATACTGGGTCGTGGGTTCCCCTCCTGAGAAAACTACGGCGCTAATAAAGGATTTTGCATCAAGGATCTTTTTTTCTATTTCTTCTATTTCCATAACGCTCCCACCTTTATACAGGGGCTCTATGCGCTGGTCTGCAACTTTTATGAAATTGTTGTTGGAACAATATAAACATTTAAAATTACATCCGTTAAAAAAAACCACAGATACAGACCTGCCGTACCAGTCTATAGTGGATATGGGAATCACTATGCCGCTAAAAATCATTTTCATTTAGTCTCCTTTATCAAAAAGATTATCAGTTAGTATTCTTTTGTTCATATTAGATTATCTATTTATAGACTCCTCGTGTGTGACTGGACCTTTCCGAAACACATATATATGCGCATGTATATGCATATTATGGGTTATAATAATTATTCAATATGGAGTGAGCAGTGGAGCGATGAAACTCCTTTAATTAGTACACTATATTTATCTAAAAATGGTGGTGGTAAAACGATTATATGTGAGTGTGGAGAAATCATCGATGGTGATACATTTAGAGATTACATAAAAACTTCTGCAAATCCGTCAACTCCGACAATAGGACACAAAAAATGTGGACGCATATTCAATTTTATAGATGAAAAGATGCACAAGAAGTATTCATCCAGAAAAGAATTAAAGAGTCTGGCGATGAGTTTTTCAGAGAAAAATAATATGGATTGCAGAGCTACCGAAAGGTTTCTGATCGAAGTAGACAGGCTGAAATCGAGTGGAAATCTCACTGATTGTGTAATACTGATTACAGCATCTCAAATGCTGTTAAAATAAGTTCAGCCGTCTCAAGAATCTTTAAAGCATCAATCCTCTATGCATAGATTGAACTACTCAGTTAAAAAGGATTTATATAGATACTGATAATCATATTTAAGGGAGGTTTAATAATGACTCAATATAAATAAAATTAGTTGAAATCAAAGTTAAAGAAAAATAGGTATGATATATTAATACATTTTAAATAAATTGATAAATTGGGAGGTATTTATGCCAAAAAAGGAAGAAGAGAATGAAAGGAAAGAAACCACTAAGATTGCAACGAATGATGAGATGGAATTATTGAAACACGAAATTGGATTGAAAGAAGAATTAAAAAATAAATTGATCGAGGATATCAGTAGACTGACCCGTATCGAGGCAACCATCGAACAGAATATAAAAGATTATAGTAATGCGAGGGACAAATTTGAATCAAGGAAAAATGAACTCGAAAAATACTATAAGCTCAAAGAGCCCATGATTGAAACCGTCATCAAAGATAAAAAGCCAACCATAGATAAAGAAATACAAAAATATGATGATAATATAGCGAACGTAAAGAAAGAAATTCAAAAGGGGGAGAATGAGACCATCCCTGCTGCAAGAAGTGAATATTATACAACTGTCAAAGATTCTCATAATTTCAAACGTCAATGTATGAAAAAGAGAGCAGAAATAAAAAATTATGAAACTTCTATCAAAGAAAAATTAGATAAACTTGAAAAGGAGAAGACAGAAGTAATAGATAAACTTGACGAAACAAAACAAGGCCCTGAAATATATGTTAGACTGAATGAATTTAATACGGTACTAGAAGAGATAGATCTTAAAACTCCAGACGATTTCGCAAAAGAATTTTATGACTTATGGAAAAAATTTGATGATATAGATAAACAAAAACAAGATAAAAAACAAAAATGCGAAATTACAATAGAAGAAATTAAAGAAAAAGAGAGGAGTTATAAGAAAATCAAGGAAGAGCGATTGGCTGAATTTTTGAAAATAATAGCCAAGCAACCATGGGCAAATTTGCAAGGGTAACCAATTGAATTAAGATAGACAAGGAGTGAAAAATCATGCCATTAGCACTTACATATCCCGGGGTATATATCGAAGAGATACCAAGCGGTGTGCGAACTATTGTTGGAGTAGCCACATCTATAACTGCTTTTATAGGCAGAGCTAAGAGGGGACCCGATGATGAGCCTGTGAGAATACAAAGCTTTGCTGAATTTGAGCGAAAATTTGGCGGGCTCTGGGTAGAAAGCACCATGAGCTATGCCGTGTACCATTTCTTTCTTAATGGAGGTACAGATGCGCTCATTGTGCGCGTGTGTAACAGGACATCTGCAACACCTGCAACGATCAAGTTACCTGCCGGGGGCGAAGCTCTAATTTTAGAAGCAGCCGGCAGAGGAGATTGGGGTAATAATCTGCAGGCAATCATTGATTATAAAACCAAAGATGCAACAGATCCTAAACTTTTCAATCTGGAAATTGATGAAGTAGATCCGGTAGATCCCAAAAAAAAGAATGTAATTAAGAAATTTCTCAACATTTCTATTGACAATAAAGCCGAACGGTTTATTACCACGGTACTCGAGCAAGAGTCTGATCTTGTCCGGGTACAGGGAAATGTACCAGCGAATCGTCCGGATGAGAGTCAAAAAGATGCCAATAATGAACCCAAACCTACTCCATCCCAAAAAGATGGCAAGGATGGTTTAGCATTAAAGGATACTGATATCTCGAAGCCGGATATGGAAGCCAGTAAACAAGGCATCTGGGCTCTAGAGAAAGCAGATTTGTTCAATTTACTCTGTATCCCGCCACTTACGTTCGATGGTGTAGATGTTGGTCTAGACAGCACAATAAGTAGTGCCTTGAAATATTGTTTGAACAGACGTGCTATACTTATTATGGACCCCCCATCCGACTGGACTGATGTAGCAATAGCAGTAACAAAAGCAGACGCATTAAATTTATCATATAAAAAAAATGCAGCTATTTTCTTCCCGGGCTTAAAAATGCCCGATCCTCAGAAAGAAAACCGTCTGGGAGAATTTGTACCATGCGGTGCTATTGCAGGCATTTTTGCACGCACCGATTCACAGCGTGGAGTTTGGAAAGCTCCGGCAGGCATAGATGCAACATTAACAGGTGTCATGGAATTGACTGTAAAGATGACAGATCCAGAAAATGGGCTGCTTAATCCGATAGGCGTTAATTGTCTCCGTTCCTTTCCAGTGTACGGGAATGTTGTTTGGGGTTCACGGACCATGGAAGGCGCCGACCAGCTCGCTTCTGAGTGGAAATATATTCCAGTTCGTCGGACTGCTCTCTTCATAGAAGAAAGTCTATATCGTGGCACTAAGTGGGTCGTCTTTGAACCTAACGATGAGCCACTTTGGGCACAAATTCGCCTGAATGTAGGAGCTTTCATGCATAACCTTTTCCGCCAGGGGGCTTTTCAAGGAAAGACGCCCCGGGATGCTTATTTAGTTAAATGTGACAAAGATACAACAACGCAGAACGATATCGACCTGGGAATAGTCAACATCCTGGTGGGATTTGCCCCACTTAAGCCAGCTGAGTTCGTTGTAATCCAGATTCAGCAAATGGCAGGACAAATACAGACATAAGGAGGAAAAATTATGGCACAATTTAGTATAAATGCATCGCGCTTCGACCCGTATAAAAACTTTAAATTTCGAATTTTTTGGGTGGGAAACACGGTACCGGTTGCCGGGATCAGCAAGGTGAGCAGTCTGAAGCGTACCACAGAGGTTGTGAAGCACCGGGAAGGAGGAGACCCGAGCAGCAGCCGTAAATCGCCGGGCCGGACTGAATATGAAGCAATTACGCTTGAGCGCGGCGTTACCCATGATAAAGAGTTTGAACAGTGGGCAAACAAGGTTTGGAACTACGGCTCTGGCCTTGGGGCGGAGGTATCGCTCAAAGATTTTAGAAAGGATATTATGATCGAGGTCTACAATGAAGCTGGTCAATTAGCCATCCGTTATAAAGTCTACCGTTGCTGGGTCTCTGAATTTCAGTCACTTCCTGATCTGGATGCCAATGCAAACGCAGTGGCAATCCAGCATATAAAACTGGAAAATGAAGGCTGGGAACGCGATTATGAAGTGGTTGAACCGGAGGAACCGAGCTTCATCGAACCGAGCTAAGCTATGAATCCTTTATCGGCTCATAGCATCCTGCAGGTATGGGAGCGAGGCCAGGGCCAGCATCTGGTGAATAAAGCATTAACCTTGCTCGCTGCTACCTGCCCGGAGATGACTCAGAATGAATTGGCCGAGCTCAGCGTCGGGCAGAGGGATGCACTTTTGATTGATCTGCGTGAACAGACATTTGGCACTAAGTTAAATGTATTTGCCAAATGCCCACAATGTCAGGGTCATATAGAATTCGCTACGGATGTGGCTAATATCAGGGTTATGAACGATTCTGTTGCAAAGGAAGTTGAGTTATCTGTAGAAGATCTCAATCTACGATTTCGTCTGCTCAATAGCTCAGATCTTGCGTCAGTAGTAAACTGTAATGATGTAACTATAGCGCGCAACCTGCTTGTTCAGCGCTGCGTGCTACAAGCAAACCGGGACGGTATAGCGCTATCTTCCAGGGAGTTACCCGGGGAGATTATTGATAAGCTGGTAGTACGCCTGGCCGAGTGTGACCCTCAATCTGAAGTGCTATTTAATCTTGTGTGTCCATCGTGTGATCATAACTGGCAGATGATATTTGACATTGTATCTTTCTTTTGGACAGAAATCTCCACACAAGTAAAACGTCTGCTGCGCGAAGTGCACACTCTGGCTTTAGCTTATGGCTGGCGCGAAGTAGATATTCTATCCATGAGCACAGTTCGACGTCAATTTTATCTGGAGATGGTAAGCTGATGTCTGACTTTCTCACAAGATTGGTCGAACGGACTCAAGGTGTTGCACAGGTGGCACAACCTATAATCCCGCCAATGTTTTCCCCGGCATCTACTACTTTGAGCGATTATTCGCAAAACTCAACGCGAGATAGTGAGCCATTCAACGCTCCGAACAGAGCAATAGCCACTATTCCGGATGATTTATCCCCAGCAACGCTGAATCAACCTTTTCGCAAGACATCTAACGCTAGATTTGCGCCACCTAAACACATTGAATCTGATCATTCAGAGCAAGTTGAAGCTGTATCTCAACAAGCGATAAATGATCAAATCGAACAAGGTATTGTTGAACATTCATCGAATCTGACGAATCCTGAGGATCTAACCAATAGCAAGCGACGAAAGGAGAATTCTTTTGGCAACAATGAATTACCAACAAATAAGACAATTTCTGAATATGATCAAAACACTAGCTTACAACCTGAACAATCGCTTGATGCAAAAAAAGATGTTTCCGGGAGATTTATTGATTCAGATAAGGTAAATGTGCAGCGAAATTTGCCAGAATCAGAATGGGATCAAAATACTGGTACCCAACTTAAACATTTACTTAATGAAAAGCGAGATGAATCTGGAGTATTGATTAAATCTGAACGTGTTAGAGGGTTACAAGAAATAGTGGAATCGGAGCGAGATCAAAATATTAGTCCACAACCTGAACATTCACTTAACGAAAAACGAGTAGCATCAGAAGGATTAATTGACTCTCACCAGGCACCTGCATTGCGGGATATAGAAGTAAAGCATAATCAAAATATTAGCCTGCAACCCGAACAATCACTTTTTGACAAAAAACAAGAGGCATATGTAGAACCAAATTACTCTAACAAGACAAGTGTATTGCGAAAGATAACAGAATCAACGGAAGTACAACACACTGAAACAAGCTTTCTGAAACCACTCGGCCAAGTTCGCTTCCAGCAGGCAGCTGAGTCGGAACCACCATCAGCAGAGCCAACAATCAAGGTGACTATTGGTCGCGTTGAAGTGCGCGCCATTATGCCTTCGGCACCGATAGCACCAGCATCACGTTCACGCACACGGAGCCCGACTCTCTCCCTTAATGACTATCTGAAGCAGCGAAATGAGGGACAGCGATGAGTAACTTTCTGGCAATTGCCACTGTAACCGCCACCCTGAGGCAAATGCTGCTATCTGTTGTTGGTAAGGATGTGCCTGGTGCTACTGTCACTACTCAGAGGCTTGATGCGGCTGGTGGAGTCCAGGGATTGCGAGTAAACCTTTATCTTTATCAGGTTACTCCTAATGCTGCATTGCGTAACGAAGATTTACCAACCCGTCGCACCGGAGGGGAACTCGTAAAGCATCCGCAGGTGGCCTTAAATCTTCACTACCTGCTAACATTTTATGGTGATGAAGGCAATTTGGAGCCTCAGCGTTTATTGGGCAGCGTTGTGCGTACATTGCATACCAGGCCAGTTCTCACACGCGAAATGATCAACGATACGATAGCATCAGCCGATCCAAACCTTGGATTGGCAAATTCTGACCTTGCCGACCAGGTCGAGCTAGTCAAACTCATGCCTGTTACCCTCTCCACAGAAGAGCTATCCAAACTCTGGTCAGTTTTTTTCCAGACGCCATATAATCTATCCCTCGCCTATCAGGGAACAGTGGTTCTAATCGAGAGTGAAGAAAGTACCAGAACTGCGCTTCAAGTAAGAGATCGCAATCTCTATGTTGTGCCGTTCCGTCAACCGGTCATTGAGCAAGTTATGTCGCAGGCAGGAATGAATCTGCCAATCATTGCGGGCAGCACAATGGTCATCCATGGCAAAAAGTTACGAGGTGACGTTACACGGGTGAGGGTAGGTGGAATCGACATCATACCGGGGGATGTGACTGATACGGAGATCAGCCTTCAACTACCCCCGGGTTTGCAGGCTGGAGTGCAGGGCGTGCAAGTTGTGCATCAGATGCTTATGGGTACGCCACCCGTGCCACATCTTGGGGTCGAATCGAACGTGTCTGCTTTTGTGATGCACCCAAGTATTATGAAAGATGCGACCGCAAATTACGAAATATCGATAAGTAACATACAGGCAGATGCGGGCAATACGAAGAAAGCTAAAATTACTGTAAAGCTCAACCCTGAAGTTAGAAAGCGACAGCGTGTTATTATATTGTTGAATGATCTTCAACCTGCATCAGTCCCTCTCAAAGATTATAATTTCAATGCGGAAACAAGAACTTCCGATACTGACACGATCGAGTTCCAGATTAATCGGGTGGAGCCTGGCGATTATCTGGTTCGCATCCAGGTGGATGGTGCAGAGGGCCTGCTGGATGTGGATGCCAATACAGGAAAATACATAGGCCCGAAGGTAACAGTTCCATGAACGCTACAGTAATAGACGACTGGCATGAGGCTAACCAGAAATACTTGACATCTGTGCTTGCTATAGTGCGCGAAGCGCTTGAACATCATGCAGCACCTGGAAATAGCAGTACAGCAGACGTGGGTTCATCCGCACATACCCAATCCAGCGCAGAGCAGGCAATGAAACAAGCTGCTGATAATCTGCCAGCACCGCCAGCCCTTGACATCCTGTGTGAGGTATTTGCACTATCGACTTTTGAGAGAAATATATTGCTGCTGTGCGCTGGCATGGAGTTGGATTCCTCCTTTGCATCGCTTTGTGCCTCGGCACAGGGTGATACAATGCGCGCTTATCCGACCTTCAGCCTTGCGCTTGCTGCCCTGCCAGACCCGCACTGGAGCGCGCTCACGCCGACCGCACCATTGCGCCGCTGGCGGCTGATCGAGATCGGGACAGGTAATGCACTTACCCTTAGTCCGCTGCGCATCGATGAGCGCGTATTACATTATTTAGTGGGCATACAACATCTTGATGAGCGATTAGCCGGGCTGGTCCAGCCTCTGTATACGTCGGGCGAGCTTGTGCCGTCACATCGCAGGTTTGCTGAACGTCTCGCGATGATATGGTCGAATGCAGCAGGCACATCGGCACTACCAGTGGTGCAATTATGCGGAAATGAGGTCACTGGCAAGAGAACCATCGCCGGGGCGGCCTGTGCGTTGGTTGGACTAAAACTGAGCAAAATATCTGCCGCTACCATTCCAATAGTACCAGGCGAGTTGGAGGCATTTATCCGGTTATGGGAGCGTGAAGCTATCCTGAGTGCCAGCGCGTTGCTGGTTGATTTCGACATTGCGGATACGACCGATGCAGCGCATGATAGGGCAATCAATCAATTAATAGAGTGCACAAACGGAGCGCTAATTATCGCAAGCGGCGAGCGGCGAAGCGTACATCAGCGCCAGATGGTGACTTTTGATGTCCGCAAGCCGACCCCAGGTGAACAGTGTACAGTCTGGCAGAGTATGCTGGGCAGGGTAACCGACCTGAATGGTCAGGTGGAAGCTATAGCATCACAGTTTAACCTGAGCACTCATACTATCCACGATGTTTGCGCCGAGGCACAGGGTCTTATATCAGATGATGATAAAACTTCTTCAAATAAACCTGGAGATGTACTGTGGGATGCATGCCGGGTGCAGACGCGCCCGCGCATGAGCGACCTGGCACAGCACATTGAGTCAGTGGCAACCTGGGATGATCTTGTGCTGCCAGAGCAGCAGCGCCAGGTTCTGCGTGAGGTTACTATCCAGGTCAGACAGCGCTTCAAGGTGTATGAGACATGGGGTTTTGCCTCAAAAGGTCAGCGCGGGCTGGGCATCAGCGCGCTGTTCGTGGGTGCCAGCGGCACGGGCAAGACCATGGCGGCTGAGGTGCTTGCGAATGAACTCAGGCTTGACCTGTACAGGATCGACCTGAGCCAGGTGGTGAGCAAATATATTGGCGAGACGGAGAAGAACATGGGGCGCATTTTTGATGCTGCTGAGGATGGAGGAGCGATACTGCTGTTCGATGAGGCAGATGCCCTTTTTGGCAAACGCAGCGAGGTGAAAGACAGCCATGACCGCTATGCAAATATAGAAATAAGCTACCTTCTGCAGCGCATGGAGGCATACTGCGGACTTGCGATACTGACTACCAATATGAAAAGCGCGCTGGATACGGCTTTTTTGCGACGCATCCGCTTCATAGTCCAGTTCCCATTCCCTGATACTGCACAGCGTGCTGAAATCTGGGGCCGCATTTTCCCGACAATCACTCCTACTAATGGACTGAATGTTGAGAAGCTGGCGCGATTGAATGTGGCAGGAGGCAATATCCGAAACATCGCTCTAAATGCTGCCTTCCTTGCGGCTGAGGCAAATGAGCCTGTAAGCATGAAGCATCTGTTGCATGCCGCCCGCACGGAATATGCAAAGCTGGAAAAGCCATTGACAGAGGCTGAGATCGGAGGTTGGGTATGAGACCAAGGAATATAGAACTGCATGTAGAAGAACTTGTGCTGGATGGCTTTGCTTTTGGAGATCGCTATAGCATAGCTGAAGCTGTAGAGCACGAGCTGGCTGCGTTATTCGCAGAACAGGGAGCGCCGCAGTCGCTGAATCGGGATGGAGCGATAGAGCGCTTGGAGGGTGGGACGTTTGAGGCGGCGCAAGGTTCTAAACCTGAAACGATCGGCGCCAAAGTAGCGCAGGCTGTGTATGGAGGAATGAAGCGATGAGCATGCAGATGCAGGCACAGGTGAAACCCACATCAGCATCCGGATCCACACCCGTTAGAACCGGCCTGCTGCAGCGCAAATGCGCCCGCAGCGCGATGGCGGGCGGTGAGTGCGAAGAACGTAGCAAAAAGAAGCAACTTGGTCTGCAAACCAAACTCAAGGTTAACGAGCCGGGGGATACTTACGAACAGGAAGCTGACCGGATTGCCGATCAGATGATGGCAACGCCGGCGCATCAAGCTGTCAGCGGCGCCCTACCGCGCATCCAGCACTTGGCGAGGCAACCGACTGGGCTGATAGAGGCTAGCGTGGATCATGCCCTTGCCAGTCCGGGTAGGCCGCTTGAGCCGGTGCTGCGGCAGGACATGGAACCACGCTTCGGCCACGACTTCAGCCAGGTGCGGGTGCATGCCGATGCAAAGGCGGCAGAGTCGGCGCAGGCGGTGGACGCAATGGCGTACACAGTTGGGGATGATGTGGTATTTGGCGCGGGGCAATATGCACCGGAGACGAGCAAAGGGCATAAGCTGATTGTACACGAGTTGACGCATACGATTCAGCAAAAAGCCGCTGGTATGGAGCGTAGCCATACTATCATGCGGCAACCCTCGAACAGTGCCTCGGCAAGTCCTTTGAGCTTATTTCCACAGATACCGGCAAATCCTCTGGCAAACTGCTCAGCAGTCTCAGGCGATCCTTTCGAGCGGCAACCGGCGGAATTACAATCAGTCCTTCGTGGATCATTTGGAGATGCTGCAGCCTGGTTCAGAGGATTGGGCAAAGAACGTCCCATTCTTACATCGATTTTTAATCGTCTCTGCCAATACGGGATATGGGGCCACGTAGGCACCGTTAAAAAAGTCGAACCCGGTGAAAAGCCGTTCCTGGGCGTTTTTGAGGTATCAGGTACCACAGGTAGCGTCCAGTTCACCACCGACAAGAGTGGCACTCTCAAGTCCGCTCTACTGAACACGTTCCGATTCTGCGCGGACTCACCTCTAGGGGGAAGCCAGCATAAGGAACAGGTCTCTTTCCGTGAGGTGTCAAGATCTGATAGCCTACATGTTGCCATCGGCCCAGGCGCCAACTTTGATGCCCACATTGATAGATATTCACCCGCGGTTGGCGGAGGAGGCAATGTTTGCGTCTACGACCCGGTGTATGCAGCGGCACATATCGGCCGTGAGGTGGTGCCTCCAAAGGTTCGGTCATATCTGGGCATTCCAGGGGTGCAAATCTTCCCCGAGCCGCGCCCGATATCCGGGCCACCTGAGCGAGAGGCACCCCCACCAGAATTTATCCGGCTTGAGGTCAGGTTTCCGGGTCTGTGAGGTTACGATGAGTATGCAACTGCAAATCCAGTTAAAAGGTGCGCCAACGCCATCTTGCAGCAAGAAACGACTGCAATGCAAGACAGGGAAATCAGAACTTGGAGTTCGCAACGATTCTTCTGTGCCGCCAATCGTGCACGAGGTGCTGCGCTCGCCCGGCCAGCCGCTCGATCCTGCCGCGAGGGCATTCATGGAGCCACGCTTCGGACACGACTTTAGTTCGGTTCGAGTTCACTCTGACACACTTGCTGCGGACTCGGCCCGGTCGGT
>CABMCA010000061.1 GCA_902384525.1 uncultured archaeon | reverse complement strand
TTTTTTGTATTACTTCAGAACAATCATGATAATGAGCATAATTATTAATATGGAAGAATAAAACAGTTAATATTAAATACTTTTAAATCATCATTAATATTGCTGTAGGATCGGGCGCCTAATGCCTTTAGTACCCTCAGTCTCCTTCGACCCATCGTTTTTATTAGGCGCCTGGTAACTACACAATTTTTCTTTAGAACCGATTTTTCCTGAGATTTTTTGTATTACTTCAGAACAATCATGATAATGAGCATAATTATTAATATGGAAGAATAAAACAGTTAATATTAAATACTTTTAAATCATCATTAATATTGCTGTAGGATCAGGCGCCTAATGCCTTTAGTACCCTCAGTCTCCTTCGACCCATCGTTTTTATTAGGCGCCTGACCTGCACTATTCTATTTCTTGCTTGATCTTCTTAAGTACCAGGATATTTTTGATCCTTGTAGATGGATAGTTCCCCGTCTCGTCTTTTTCCACTGATTTTACCATGTCCCATATTGTCAGGAGCGCTACGCTTACCCCATGAAGCGCTTCCATTTCTACCCCGGTTTTTCCAATGGATTTTACCTCAACTGTCACTTTCACCTTTCCCATTCCAAGATCAAATTGAACATCAATCCCCGTTATCGGTATCTGATGGCACATGGGGATCACAGAAGAGGTGTTTTTTATTGCGATAACAGAAGCGATGCGCGCAGTTTCAAGAACCGCCCCCTTCTGAATTTCCATATTCTTGATAGCTGCAATTGTTTCCGGCCTTAATTGTATCTCGCCTGTGGCTGTTGCGCATCTAAAAATATCATGTTTTTCGCTGATATCAACCATTTTAGCCCTGCCGTCCTCGATATGTGAGAATTTCATACTTTCATCACAGCCGGGATGTAATCAATGATATCAGTAGCCAGAAGACCATATCCAAATTCCTTAAATGCCATGTCTCCGGCTGCGCCATTAATAAATGCTCCGCATGCAGCAGCTTCAAGAGGAGATTTGCACCTTGCAAAAAGGGCTCCTGTCAGGCCTGCAAGGACATCTCCTGTTCCGCCGACTGTCATGCCTGCATTGCCAGTCCTGTTGGCTCTGACTTCTAACCAATCGGATATCAGGTCAATTGCGCCTTTTAATAATACTGTGACTTCATTTTTTTGTGCAAAATCTTTTATGAATTCAATTCTTTCTTTCTGCTCATCCGGGACATGATTACCAGACAACCGTTTCATTTCGCCAGCGTGGGGCGTCAGGATCATATTTTTATCCAGGAGAGACACCAATTGCGGGGATAGAGCATCGGCGTCAATAACTGTTTTTTTGCATAATGGAACTATTTTTTCAATGGCCAAAAGGGTCTCATCTGCATTCCCAAGACCCATACCCATGACAACCACATCGTGTTTTTCAATAAGCTTGGAAATAATCGGTACATCATCTTCAACAAGTATATCTCCAGTAAGCTTTTTTACAATGAGATTTGGAGAATACGAGGCGATGATGTCCGAAACATTCTTTGGCGCAGCAACTGTAACGATATCAGCGCCAGCCCGAAGCGCACCAAGAGCTGCCAGCGCGGGTGCTCCTGAATATGGCCCGCCCCCGATCACGAGAACTCTTCCTGCATCGCCTTTGTGGCTTATCAGAGGTCTTTTTAAGAAGGGCTGGATATCTCCCGGCCCGACAAAAAATTCTGCTTCAATTGGTATCCCGATATCAACAACATGGACTTCACCTATATATTGTCGGGCATTTTGTGAAAGGAAACCTGTTTTTATTTTATGAAACGTAAGCGTCAGCCCTGCATGCACTGCTTTCTCAAATTCCCCACCATCAGGATCAAAGCCTGATGGCACATCCACGGAAAGCACGAAAGCGCCGGAGCCGTTTATCATATCAATAATAGTTGATTCAGGTTCATGTATTCTCCCCCGCACGCCTGTTCCAAATATCCCATCAATGATAACCTTTGCATTCTTTAATATGGAAGGATCGAAGGCTGTTGAATTCGTGGCTTCGATGAGCGGAATTGATGTTTTTTCAAGGACATTCCAGTTATGCAGCGCTTCTGGTGTTTTGATATCTTCTTTTTTTCCAATCAGGATCACAGTGACATCATAACCACCCAGATGCCGCGCAGCAACGAAAGCATCCCCGCCGTTATTACCCCTGCCTCCAATGATAACAATCTTTCCTGAGCTTATTCTTTCTTTAACAGCACAGGCAACGGCAGCGCCGGCATTTTCCATGAGCTGGAGACGTTTTATCCCCAGGTATTCACAATTTGCATCTATGGCTGCCATGCGGGATGAAGTGATTGTTTGCATAGTATTGATAATCAGCACATGAACACTTATAATTTATTAGATGATAAGTTCACAATTTAAGATAATGTGCATAATTGAGAAAATAGAAAATTCGGAGCAATCTAGATAAGTGTTGAGTATTGTCAAAGAAAGAAATCATGTCCCAACCCCAATCTCACCTCAAACGCGTCCGCACAATTGCGGATTACCAGTTCGGCCGCGGTGCTGGCGAAATCCTTTTTTCGGAGGAGGTCAAATTCCAGTTCTCAACCACAAAAAGGATCCGCCAGATACTTCTTGATAACGAGCGTATAGCAACAGTCAGGGCAAAGGACGGTATGCTGACCCTGAGCATGAAAGGAGCAGGGAAGCTACATGGATTTATCAAGTATCCTGGACAAAGAGTTGTTGTAAACAGCGATGCTGCGCCATTTGTTGCAAAAGGCAAGACCGCTTTTTCGCGTCATGTTGTGGCGGTTGATCCGGACATTCGGGCAGGGCAGGAGGTTCTTGTTGTGGATGAAAATGACCGCCTGCTTGCAACAGGAAAAACCGTATTGTCCGCCCTTGAAATGCAGGCATTTAAAAAAGGTATTGCAGTAGATGTAAGAAGTGGAATTGATACAAAAGACAAACCTGATATTGATTGAACGTTCTTTTTTAGCCGTTAATATTACTACTGGTTATCAATCGGTATAGTAAATATTATATATGGTAATGTAGTAGTATGCAGAGGTGAAGTTAATGAGTCACGTCATCGGATTAAAATGCAGGGAATGTGGAACTGAGTATCCTGCGGGTATCCAGAATACATGTTATGAGTGCTTCGGGCCTCTTGAGGTCAATTACGATTGGGATTATATTTCAGATCATATAAGCAAAGAGAAGATTGCTGCGGGTCCAAAATCCATATGGAGATATGCGGACATGCTGCCCCTTGAATCGGAGAAGCGTGTCGATCTTGGTGCTGGTTTTAATAAATTACATCATGCTCAGCGTCTGGGAGCAGCGCTGGGGCTTGATGAACTCTATATCCTTGATGAGTCGGTGAATCCTACAAATTCATTTAAGGACAGGGTAACATCTGTTGCAATTTCAAAGGCTCTTGAATTCGATATCAAAGCCGTGGGATGCGCAAGTACAGGAAACCTTGCAGCCGCAGTAGGCGCCCATGCGGCAAAGGCAGGACTTCCTGCATATATTTTCATACCAGCCACGATCGAGCTTGGCAAGATCGTGCAGATGCTCATCTATGGGCCAAATGTAATTGCTGTGGAAGGTACATATGACGATGCCAACCGGCTTGCAAGCGAGGTCGCAGATTCCCATCCGGACTGGGCTTTCGTGAATATCAATATCCGCCCATATTATACTGAAGGTTCAAAGACTCTGGCTTATGAAACTGCAGAGCAGTTGAACTGGCAGGTTCCTGACCATGTTATTGCACCCCTGGCAAGCGGAGCACTGCTTTGTGCTATTTCCAGAGGATACAAGGAACTTGAACGCGTCGGCCTCGTTGACAAAGCAGATTTCAAGATATCAGGGTCACAACCGCTGAACTGTTCACCCATATCGACTGCCGTCCAGAACAACAGCGAAGTCATTCCTGTAAGGAATTTTGAAACTGTAGCGCATAGCCTTGCAATAGGTAATCCTGCAGACGGATATTATGCAAAGAAGACCATCCTTGATTCAGGCGGTTTTGCGGCATCACCTACTGATACTGAGATAATTGAAGCGATACATCTTCTTGCAAGAACAGAGGGCATATTCACAGAACCGGCAGGCGGCACAACAGTCGCAGGTTTAAAGAAGCTTGTTGAAAGCGGACATATCCGGAAAGATGAAAGGGTCGTTGTCTATGTGACCGGAAATGGTCTTAAAGCGCAGGACACACTGCTAAAGTCACTGCAGCGCCCGCCAGTGATAAAACCCATGATCAGCGAGTTTGAACGTCTTTTTGCGCCAAAACTTGATATTCATCAACAGAAGGCGGCTATAGCGATATAAAGATGTAACGATAAAAGGTGATTTAAATGGTTAAAATAAGATTCTCTTCAGCATTAAGCAATGTGACACATGCACGCGAAACGATACTTGAATTAGGGGATACTACTGTAAAAGCAGTTCTTGATAAGCTCATCCAGCAGTTCGGTCCTGACTTTGAGAAACGTATACTTGAGAAAGGCGAAGTCCGAAGATTCGTGAATTTGTATGTGAATGGTGAGGATATAAGGCACTTAAGCGGTCTTGATAGTCCTGTTAAGGATGCAGATGAGATTTCAATTCTCCCTGCTGTTAGCGGTGGATGAATTTTTTATTTATTTTTCTCCAAGGTTTATGGATATTAAGGATTTGAAATTTGAAGATGGGCTCATCACGGCTGTAGCCCAGGATTATAAAACCGGTGAAGTTCTCATGGTCGCATTCATGGACAGGGAAGCCCTCCGGAAGACCGTCGAGACAAAAAGAGGTTATTACTGGAGCAGGTCAAGGCGAAAGCTCTGGAAGAAAGGGGAAAGCTCAGGACATGAGCAGATCGTTCATGATATTTTGATAGACTGCGACGCTGACGCTATTGTGCTCAAGGTCGAACAGATAGGAGGCGCCTGTCATACAGGATACAGGTCATGTTTTTACAGGACGATAGATGGTGAGATCGTCGGGAAGAAGTTGTTTGAGCCAGAGGATGTTTATAAGAAATAATCCTCACTTAAGTCGTCCTGTATAAAAGCGAACTCTTGATATCATATAGAGCGTCAACCAGCCGATAATTATCAAAATAAGGTTATAGAGATATCTTTTAACAAACTGCATGTCAATTGTAATGCCGTAGGCTAAAGATATAATAAGAAATACAGAAAGAAGAATTGCGATATTCCAGGAAATGTCTGATATAAGGGAAGTGTTTTTTCCAGGTTTGACAATATACAGACTCTTTAAATATTGCAGCTTGATGACACTTATCTTCTTTCGGATTTGTGCGCCTATCGGAGGATGTTGTTTTTCAAAACTTGAAATACTTACCTTCATTTCGAATATAGCCCTGCGTAAATGTAATTGCAGTCTGTCGTGGAGATTTTCTAAAATGATGTCCATATTTCCAATAAATTTCAATCCATGATATTTTATGAAATCTGAAACAACTGAAATGCGTTCCTTAGCGGGGTTGAGCCTTTGCATGGTATCTTCAGGCAGTGAGAGCTCAAAAAAACGAATTATTACGCCTAAGACAAGGAAATAATAGGCATAGATGGTAATATTTTCAGCAAGGTTCTCATCACCAATAGCAATTGTTGCAGCAGTAACTGTAAGAAGCATGAGTGCAATTAAAAACGTGTATTTGGAAGGGGGCCAGTCATCCATACTATACTTTTCCATGAGATTTCCCAGTCGAGTAAGTCGATTTATTTGGTGTTTTCTTTTTCCAATCCCTATACAAATATCCGATGCTGATGATAAATGCAATACCAGAAACTATTAAACCCATATAGAAATACGACTGGGGCTTGAAATATAAAGTCAATTCGATATCAATACTGCCATCTGGATATTTCTTGTAATATTCTTTTGGATAATTTGCTATAATATATTCCGGATCAATAGTCCAACTATTGGCATACTCATTGACCATTTTATGTGTATCATCAGATATAGATTTTTGCCATATATGAGTGAGATCACTGATTTTAAATAATTGTGTGTTTTGTTCACATTCTGTTGTCGTGTTGTTTTTGTAGTATTCTAATGGTTTGCACACAGAATTGCCTGGATTGAATTCCAGGTAAAGCTTCCATTGAGTATTATATGATTGATGAAATTCAATGTTTGTTTTATTTTTCAAATTATATATAGAAACATCATATTTAACTGGACTAAATTTTTTAAATGATAAATTATTTTTATCTGAAAACACCAATGGAATTAAATAATTTGTATCTAATTCATATAAAGCGAAATATTCATTTTCATTTAATTTCTTTATTATATTATTTGCTTCTAATTCCTTGATTGTATCGTATGTGATTTTAGAATTATCAATCCAATGGTTATCTATATCCTTATGTAATAAAATATATTTTCCACTGAATTTCTGCAATATTTCCAAAAATTTATATTTATCAACTCTGTTTCCTTCGTTGTATTCTTTAAATGATAAATTTGTTTCCAACGTCGGATGGTCATAAGTATTTGCTGATATGTAATATTTATTGTATAGAAGGTGTAAAACATCGTGACCAACAAAATGCCATTTAGGATAATTAGCCCAATTTAACGAGTTAACCACGCTATATGGCAAAGAAATTATTGAAAGCTGTTTATCATCTTTATTAATTATTTTTTCGATAGTATAATATTCAGATGGAATTTGAATTGTATATTTGTATCCCTGTTCATTTTCGTGAGATAAGTAGGCAGGGATACCTCCAATATAAAAAGGGATGGGGACAATCAAAATGAAGATCAACATCGCTGAAATCATTTTTTTTGATAACTTGCTATAATACAATAATAAACTCAATAATACTAAATAAAAAAATGGATAAAATACAAAAAGTTTATCAGGAGACCGAAATAAATTAAACCCGGGTAATGTGTATAAAATTATGTTAATCTTATCGAAAGGAGCGGTTCCTCGCATTAACAAAAATAAGAGCAATAGAAAAACAGTCAAGTAATGGAGCCAATACTTCTCTTTTTTTCGTTTCTGATACAATATTGCAACAATTATAAAAATTATATAAGCAAGTGAAATTGCAATAAATATTTTAGAGTCAGAGTATAGATTAACTAATGGGTATTTGTCTTTAACCATTGTAAATGAAAGTATAGAATAGGCATCATTTGAAGTCCATGAAAACAAACTTGAAATATCACCCAGGACTTTTCCGCCAGTTATCCTTGATATATATTCAAATTGTGATGCAAAATATGGCAATAAGAAAAAAATGGATAAAATCAGTTGTAGAATAAAAACAAATAATAATCTTTTCGCCGTTATCAGATTTAATGGAATTTTCTTTGTTGCAAAAAGTGCAACTGACAATAACACTTGAAAAAATAACAATGCTGCCAGAAAAGCTACATTATTGAATCCCAAAGTTGAAATTAAAAATATTATTATAAAATAAGCTGTATTTTTTAATGAACAACCATTCAATAATTTTCCAAAAAAGGCAATCAATAGAGGTATAAAAATGTAAATTATAAAATGATGCGTAATCCACCATGGAGAGGTAAATATTGTGAAAGTAAAAATATTTATAGAATAAATAGCTGAACCTAATAATTTAAGATAACCAGGAATATTTGAATTGATTATTTTTATAGCGAAAAAAAAACTATAGAATGAACCAACGAAAAAAAGAAACATTATTGCATTTGCAATATTCGCATAGGAGAATCCAAGATTGTATAAAATATATTGAAATACATAAAACGGGAATGCTACAATCAGTGGATTGTACTGCCCCTGCCCATGTTGATTAAACCATGTGAATATATTTCTAATAAGATTGTCATTAATATCGATTAACTGGTAAAAATCACCGCCTGCAATGAACGTCCCGTCCGGAATTTTATTTATTACAAAAGATAGTAATAAAAATAGCATTACTATAGTTGCATGTAATATTTTATTTTTATCCATGTTTTTTTAATTCTTCATAGATTTTAATTATTTGTTCAGATCTGTTGTGGTACGTATGTTCTTTTAAAACCCTTTCTCTACCAGCTTCAACAATTGCCAGTCTTTTGTCAGGATTATTCATATAATAATCAATTTTTTCAAACCAGTCTTCTCGGTTTTTAGCAATAATAATTTCTTTATCAACTTGAAAATATTTATGAATACAAGCAACATCATCCGTAATCTCAAATCCCCCACAAAGAGGAATTTTAAAAGTTCGTTCATTACAATCTCCACCATATTTTTTTTGATAAGTTTCATGGACATTGATACATATTCTGGAAGATGAGTATATTCTAGATTCATCCCCAAGGTGTAATTTTGGTTTCTGAATTGAACTCAAATATGGCAAATTATAGTATTGTCCAAATTTTTGAATCCATCCAATTAATCTTTCTTGAAATGTCCAATCCTGGCCATATAATTTTAAGTCGTATTTGCTTTTTAAAGGAAAAACCCATTCTTTAAAAAATTTTCTTTTGTCTGGCAAATAAGTCCCGATATATGAAATATCTGCAATGAAATTATTATCAAATTCATATTTCATATTTATTTTATCTGCTGCAAGTGGTATTGTATAATATTTATACCCGGTTTCTTTCTCAAATCCCGCCATTCTTTCATCAGACTGCTCAACTACATGAAAAAAGACATCGCCAAGCAGGCCATCTTTTATTAGTTGGATGGTTTTAGTGTCATCTTTCAAGCTTTTTGCCTCGTTAATCCTTAAACCGGACAAAGGAGAGTTCCAAAAATCAATTTTCGAAAATAAAACCATTCCACTATTTCTATACTTTTTTAAAAGATTCAAATTTAGATCTTTTTGGTAATAAAAATGGCTTGCAGTGATGAAAATATCGATAAAATTTTTATCTAAAAATTTTTCTAAATTATTTTCTGATGTAAGAGTAAAAAAATTATGACCTAAATCTTCAAATGCATTCTTATATCCATAGTAAATTGTCCTTTGAGCATAAATGGTATCTAATGAAGGCATATGATAAGCAATGTTCATACTATCAACATCTATTTTTCATCTCTAATAAAATTAAATATCCAAATTTTAATATTATATGGTACAAAATATGTTATGCGTATAGCTAAATTATAAATTATATCAAATAAAGTCATCGAGTAACCGTATCCACGCGAGTATTTTTTTCGTATTTCTAAAGTCATAGTCTCTATTCTCTGTATTTTTGAAATCGTAGTGGAGTTTTTGTGAATCCTGTATTTAAGTAAAATCTCTTGTATGTTTGCAAATTTGTATTTTGTACCAATCCTAAACCATAAATCCAGGTCCTCAGCAACCGGATATTTTGGATTATAATATCCAAGAGTTTCAAAAACCTCCCTCCTGATCATACAAACTCCTTGTGAAACAGGACAATAAAGAAAAAGTCTTCTGCGTAAGTTTGCATCGTCTTCATAATATTTTCGCACTCCAAGAATCTTACCAGTGTCGCTATCAAATGACTCTATGAAGCCACCTACAACTCCGCAATCTGTATGTTTCTCTAAATAATTGTATTGTTTCTCAAGTCTTGTTAATATTGAAATATCATCCGCATCAAATACTGAAATATATTTCCCTTTAGCGTATTTTGTGCCTTTTGTTCTTGTTTCAGCGATTCCTAAGTTTTTTTCATTTCTGAACACTATAATTCTCTTATCTTTTTTAGAATACTCTTCAATGATTTTGTAGCTATTATCGGTAGAAGCATCATCAACAACAATAAATTCAAAATCAGTAAATGTTTGATTTAAAATACTTTCAATTGCATCTTTGAGATATGGTTCTGCATTATATACTGGCATTACTACTGATATTTTGGGTGATTCATGATTCTGATAAATGATATTCATGTTATTATTAGTTCTCAAATTTCTTTGCAAGCGATTCATATGGTAAGGTCACAATAATTATTATAAGACCAATTATAAATAAGGCTATTAAACCTCTTGATTCTATTCCTGGAAATATATAGGGATTAATTAATTTTTTGTAGAGATATATCCCTGCCACAAATGCTGTTAACATAATAGTCGAGTCGCGAAACATTTTTGTATAGTATTGTAATACACCGAAACGTGATGCTACTGCAACAGTATCAAGAAAAATGTTGAGTATGGTTTTGAAATTTATCCTCCCAAATCCTTTTCGTGTGAATTTCAAAATTATAGGTGCTTCCACGATTTTATAGCCAAACCGGGTGGCATAAGCTAAAAATTCCACATCAAAAGCATATCTCTTAACGCGCATCATTGGAAATATCTTTTGCACAGCCCCTCTTTTCATCAATTTAAAACCTGTCTGGGTATCCCTGATTTCCAGTTGCAGCAGTAATCTTAAGACGATATTATACATCTGACTTAAGAATCTCCTGAGTAATGGATAATATTCAATCGAGGAAAGAGGGTGTCTCTTACTTCCAACTACTATATCCGCATCGTTTTTCTCCATATACTCAAATAAAATGCTTATCTGCCCCGGATCAAGTTCCATATCTGCATCAAAAAATGTGACCAGATCCTTTGTTATAAATGTCATGCCATATTTTATAGCATAGCCCTTACCCCTGTTTTGCTTATAGCTTACAACTTTAACATTATCAAATTGTTCTGAGGTTGCCTCACTAAAAGTACCATCTGTAGATCCATCATCCACAACAATTATTTCATGGTCCATCCCAAGTTCATTGAAAAGATCCCTGACATGTCTTATTGTTTTAAGAACCCGTCCCTCTTCATTGTAAGCTGGAATTATTACCGAAAGTCCTTCTTTTTTGATTTCCAAAAACGCCATCTCCCTATTTTGGATACTCCAACATTTTTAGAAATAATCTCATATATAAACAAAAATAAATTTTTTAAAAGATTATCAAAAGAAGGAATGGAGAGTAACATCTCCATCCTTTAAATGGATGTTATTTCCTCCTCAGGTACACCGCAACTCCAATAACGATCAAAATCACAACAACGATCGGAGCCGCACTGGAAGTTGCCTGAGTACCAGTAACTGCCGGAGTAATTCCAGATCTTGTTACCATGGGCGTTACCATGGGCGTTACCATGGGCGTTACCCTGGACGTTTCCCCTGCCACAGCGCCTTTCAAACCGGTTATTGCGAAATTTGAGAACGGTGCTGCTGTCTTTGTCTCGAAATAGGTATAAGTGCTGTCTTTGTTCTTTACTGTGGTTTCAAGCTGAACCCACCTGCTACCATCCCACTTGACCATCTTCATGTCGCTACTTAAAAGACTGTTATTTTCCATCCAGGAATTCTCCACTTTGAACCTGATAAGAGCATCTTTAATTCCACTTGAGCTTGAAAAGATGTTCATATTCTTGGATACTATGCCGTCAGGTGCAGCTGTTACAAGTCTGGATGTCCCTTTTAGAGCTTCAACCCTCAAGCTGACAGCATTTTCATATTCTTTGCCAACAACTGCGACTTCATATATTCTGGGTACAGTAGAGAACCTGTATGTTACGGATTGGTCTGCCAACAGATCCATTTGTACTATTTCAGACGATTCTACGTTATCAAACGGTTCTGAAGACACTACGCCGCTTCCGCTGGATCCGCCTGATGAGGTTGTTGATGTAATCGTGAATTGGCCCGTGGCTGAGGTAAACATCTTGGTAACTGCATTATTTTCTGCTCTAAGGCTTGCAACTACGTTATAATCTCCAGGTGGCAGGGTCGCTGTTTCTATTGTTATATTATAAATGTAAGTGAGGTTCCCATACCCGTATCCTGCATTATATCCGTATCCATATCCATATCCTGCATTATATCCATATCCATGACCAAAATCAGTTATTCTTCCATATCCATATCCGTAACCAAAATCAGTTATTCTTCCATATCCATACCCGTAGCCATAGCCGAAACTTTCATAACCATAGCCGTAGCCGAAACTATCTTTACCATAGCCGTAGCCATACCCAAAATCAGGCGCTTGAGGGATTTGAAAACCTGTTATTTTGATAATGGAGTCACCTGAGACCTTTTTTCCATCAAGGGAAAAAACCGCACTTGGATTAGCAGGTCCTGTCAGATTTAGTGAAATATCTTTCGCAGGAACAAACTGGTCTGGATCATTGATATCAATTTTTACTTGAAACTGAATACTGCTGCCCCGTGTATATGGACCTTGAAGCCCCAAAATACTAACCGACACCGCTTGTGCCGGGCCGGAAATTATCAGCATTACAACGATGAATAATGTTACAACTGTACTTGCTAGAAATGGTCTCTTCTGATTGTTTTTTTTTGCCTTTACCACACGTATCTCTCCTGAATAGGATATAATTGGAAATATATCTCCCATGATAACTTATCTTTGAAGATATTTAAAATCATCGTTTTCTTGCCGATAATTGGGAATAAATAATATTCTCACGTTTTATCCGGGGAGTGACTAAATTATATTTTTTTCCTGTATTGTATATTACTTCTTGCCCTTACTATTGCTTTGACTCCTGCCATTTCCATTATTCCCTTTGGTTTTACTATTGCCCTGATTATTAATATTGACAGTGACAGTACCGCTGTTATTGTTTATGTAAATATTGTTGGTAATTACATCATTATTTCCTCGTCCATTGTTATTGTTCTTTGGATCGTCTTTTTTGTTTCTTTCAGAGCTATCATCTTTCTGTTTCTTATCTTCAGAATCGTTTTCTTTTACCTGGTCGTCAGATTCGTCCTCATGGTCATGGTCTTTTATCCGGTCATCGCATTTGCATTCTTCCACATCTTTTTGATCTTTGTTATCAATGACTTTTACTCTGTCACTTCCCTCAAAGCCCATACCATTGACTTTGCCTGTCACGTTGAAAAGGACTGCATTTCCAGTATGCACATTTTCCAGATCCTGAGTGTTGAATTTCGCTATCAATGTACCGCCATTTTTATTCGAGATACTCGAATTCACTACATGTGCCCCCTCTATCAAAACTGTCCCGACATCAATATCCCTCACATTAAGATCTTCAGGCAATGTAATAAATGCGGTGAACTTTCCTTTACTTTCAAGGTTAATTGTCTCAGGTTTAATATCGACTTTAGCCTTTATGTTGTCTCTTGGTGCAGCTGGCAGCAATCTGAAACCGAACGCTGGACTCTGGAAAGCTACATTCTTATCTGTATTGAGGCTTGCAACTACACTATAGTTACCTGCTGCAAAAAATTTTTTATCGGTATCTATAGTAACATTATAAATGAAACTGATTTTTTCTCCTCCACTTCCATAATTATAACCATATCCAGAGCCGTAACCGAAATCGTAACCATAACCTGTTCTTGAATCATAGCCATAGCCATTCCCATATCCAAAGTCGTCTTTCGGGATTGAGACCGGTTTTACTTTGATTTGACAATCCCCTGAAATCTGCTTTCCATCAAGGGCAAAGAAAACTGTTTTATTAAGAGGTCCTGTCAAATCCAGGGATATGTTGGTTATCAAAACATATTGATCCGGATCATTAATATCGATCTTTACCTGGAATTCGATATCATTACCTTTTGTATAAGAATCTTGCAAACCTGCGATATTAACAGCTACCGCCTGTGCAGGCCCGGACATTATTAGCATTACAACAATAACTAAGGTAATAATAGTGCTTGGCACCAAAGATTTACCTCTATTTCCAGTTACATTATTCAACCACTTTACCATAACATAATCACCGCCCATTCATTATATTCTTTTACTATAAACGTGTCTAGAGTCTATAGAGTCTAAAATTAGTATAAAAGGTTCATAAAGACACAATTTAGTTTTATATTGTTTATAATTGGAATTTTAGAAAAAATAGCCTGAAAAATGTCATTAATTTCCATTGGCGTGAATCAAAGACTCTGCACATCCGGCAGTTAAATCTTTTAATTTATAAAATAATAACTGAAGAATGGTGATAGAATGACCGCGAAAATTGATTGGTACAACGAATTCGTAGATTTGAATTATACCCCTGCAAAAGACGATTTGATCTGTTTATACTATTTTGAACCTGCAAAAGGAATTACAGAAAAAGAAGCGATAGGAAGGATAGCTTCTGAAAGTTCAGCAGGCACATGGACCACTCTTCATGATTTACCTGCGCGGGTTGAAAAGATAAAAGCGCGCGCATTTGAATTAAATGGTAAATATGTAAAGATCGCTTATCCAATAGACCTCTGGGAGCCTGGAAATGCTCCTCAGCTTCTGAGCGGGATAGCCGGCAATATATTCGGGATGAAAGCTCTTCGGAATTTAAGACTTATTGATGCATCCTTTCCACGACAATATATTAAGTCTTTCAAAGGTCCAGGACAGGGTATCGAGGGAATAAGGTCTTTATTGAAAATCAAAGAACGCCCCATAACGGGTGCGGTTCCAAAACCCAAGATCGGCTTTAGCGCAGCGGAACATGCCGATGTTGCTTACGAAACCTGGATGGGAGGATTTGATCTTGTTAAGGACGATGAAAACCTGACTTCCACGTCTTTTAACCGCTTTGAAGACAGAATTGCGCGAATGGCCAAACTGCGTGATAAAGCTGAAAAAGAAACAGGCGAACAGAAAGATGCCCTTTTGAATATCACAGGTGAGACAAAAGAAATGATCCGAAAAGCAAAATTGCTTCATGATTCGGGCTGGAGGTTTGCCATGATCGATGTTGTTACTTGTGGAACAGCGTCTGTCCAGACAATGCGGGATGAATGCGGCGACCTTGGATTAGCCATACATGCCCATCGTGCGATGCATGCGGCTTTTGACAGGAACCCGAGACATGGGTTGAGTATGTATTTCCTTGCAAAACTTATGCGTTTAATAGGAGTGGATGAAATTCATTCAGGTACTGCAATAGGAAAACTTGTGGGGAGCAAAAAAGAAGTCACACAGATCGCCAGAGTGCTGCGTGACTATAAAATAAAAGATGGTGACATGCTTTCCCAGGATTGGGGCTCAATAAAACCGGCTCTTCCGGTTTCTTCAGGCGGTCTTCATCCGGGATTGATACCATCTGTCATGAGTATCCTGGGAAATGACTGTACATTGCTTGTAAGCGGCGGCATTCACGGCCACCCAAAAGGAACACGATCTGGCGCAAAGGCAGTGATGCAGGCAATAGAAGCCTCAATGGATGGTATTGACCTTAATGAATTTGCGATAAAAAACAAGGAATTGAAGCAAGCGCTCGGTAAATGGGAATATTACAGGCCGAAATGAAATTTATCCAAGTACCTGCTTTATCTTTTCAGATGCTTTTTTCATTTCAACAAGGACCAATCCAAGATTTGCTTCAGGTCTTGTCATAACCAGCAGTATTGCTTTTGGTCCGGCTCCTGTTCCAATTATTTTTCCCTTTTTTGATTCCACAATGGTTATCTCTGGAATTCCTTTTTCAAGCTCGATTGACGCTGCTTCTGCCGCGCCTATCATAGTAGCAGACATTGCCACTAATACTTCTGCGCGTTTCTGGTCTCTTAATGTTGAGCATATCAATAAGCCGTCTCTGCTTGCTATTGCTGATGATTCTATCCCGCCAATTTTATTAATTTCTTTCAGTGTGCTTTCCATCACTTCTATTGTCCGTATTTCATTCATCATAACAGCGCCTTCCTCAATTTAATTCTCTTCAAATTACAATATGTTCTTCATATTATTTAAACATGTGCAAAAGAGCAACATTTACACATTATGGAATGTTTGATGAAAAAATGGGGTTATATAATTATTAAATTAAAAAGAGTAAACTGATATTAGAAAATTTTTCGAGTTATCAGACTGCTAGCTTTCTTTTAATTTCAGTTGTTGCATAAATATGTATGCGGTTCCATTCCGCCTTCGAGTTCTACACTGAACGAGTCACCTACGCTGCACATTTTACCTCCTTATTATTTATCTTACAGGCAAGAAGCGAGCCAACCTTCCTGCTTATCTCAAGTTCTTCATCACCGGGCATCCTTTTTATACCTAGATCTTTTATCATCTCAACATGGTATGATGTCAATTGTTTATTGATTGCCTGTATAGCTTCAAGACCCCATCCATAAGACCCGAAAGCAACACAGAAGGCATCATTGCATCACGATAATTCGGTGAACCAATGGCAATGGCATCTGCATCAATGAGATGATTCTTTTCAGCAAAAGAGACATTTTTCAGTACGGTTTCAATGCCTTCTGCTTTTGCGCCTTCTTCTATAGCCTTAGCTATCCTCTCAGTATTATGTGACCCCGTACCATAGATAATTACAAGTTTTGGCATGTTCCCACATATTTGTAATTATCATTCGTGGTATTTGTACTTTACCAATTACGGTTCTGTCAAGTTGTCGGTTGTTACTATTATAATATTAAGTAAATCATAGATAGTTGCCATCCTTAAAGTAGCGATTTCCTTCTAACAACCGAAGACTTGACAGTACCCCTTAGCCATAAACTATTTATACTAATACTTTAAATGATTATTATAATGATTAGTATAATTAGTATGATTAGATTGTAAGGAGATGAAGAGAATGAGCGAATCAAACGAAGTAGTTTTGTGGATGGAAAAATGCGCACCTGAGAGGCTTGCTTCAAATAAAGTGATGTTATGCACAAGAAATATGTTTCTCCTCGAAAATATGCGCGATATGTTCATAGATGAATATGAAACAATATTGAAAGGCAGCGGCAATGCAGGAATTATAAAATTATAATTTTTATGAAAAATATGAAACGTTGTCCGGATTGTACTCGCCCGGTATGCCAGAGAGTCCTGACATTACGCGGCTGCAAAGAAAAACCGATTGAAGAAGTAACAGGGGTTCCTATGAATCCTTATTCGATGCACGACCTATTTACAACAGGTTAAATCATCAAATTCTTTTTTCAATTTCAATGCATCTATCTCCAGATTGGGGCTTTCACATATGACCATTCCTTTAATATTGAATTCGGAAAAAGCTTCCGCTAACTCTTTATATTTGAAATCAGACGCTTCGAATTCAAGATGTTTTTTCTCACCTTTTGGAGAATATTCTATTCCTGAAACATGTATGTGCATGTTGTTTAAGCCATCGCGTCCTAGCTGATTCTCAATGTCAGTGAGGATACCTGCAAATTCTTCCTTTGAGTTATTTTTTCCATTCAAGGCATGAAGGTGCGAAAAATCAATGCATGGTAATACGCCTGCAACTTCTGTAATAGTAAGAACTTCATCAAGGTTTCCGAACTGGGAATTGCGCCCCATAGTCTCAATACGAAGTGTAATATTCAAGCCTTCACTATTCATTTCTTCACTTATCCGGGTAAGTTCATTTTTAATTTTTTCGTATGCATCATGGCGTGAATCTTTCTCTATAAAACCTGCATGAATAATCACGCTTCTTGCACCGCATATGTGTCCGATCCGCGCAGAATTCAGTATTCGTTCCCTGCTTTTGAGCCGGGTTTCACCTTCACTATTCAGATTTATGTAATACGGGGCATGCACGCTTAATCCTATATCCAGCTTCTTGGCCAGGACGCTTACCTTCCAGGCAGTCTCTTCCCCCATCTTAACTCCGCGGACGAACTCAAGTTCCATACAACCAAGGCCAAGCTCATGGACACGCTTTATCCCTGACAAACTATCAGTTCCATTCGAGCTTATGGGTATGCCAGCAGTACCAAAGAGCAAACCTTCCATTATCCCTCAATAGTAGGAGGGGAATATCCGTACCATGAACCTTCCTGGTCAAGGTAATACAATGCATCCTCAAGTGTTTTCTTATGCTCAGTTTCAAAAAGTACAAGTCTAGAGAACAGATCTTTGCTGGATTTATTATCGGTTCTATCTACACTTTTGGAATACAATTCAATAGATCTTTCTTCTGTCCTGATACCAAGCTTGAGAATATCCTTTGTTTCTTGTATTCCAAGAGGTTCGAGGGATTCCGGGAATACGCTCTTTGCTTTTTCCCTGTTCACTTCATCCACCTTACTGATGTCAAAAGACTTTCCTGCGACCTTCAGGAATTGTGTTTCAAGAAGTTGCCTGTGTTCCCCTTCATCCCTTGACAATCCTTTGAATAATGATTTTGCATTCTCACCTTCTACTAAATCACTGAATATCGAATAATATTCCCTGCCATAGATCTCAATAGAAATCGCTTCTTTGAGTATATTTAGAATCTCACGGTCTTGTTCATTCATATAATTCATCCCGTAAAGTTAATTTCAATAGGTGAACTACTCCCCATGAAGGGTTGGAGCTTCCCGTTCCATAGTATCTATACTTAGATTACTATATATCGTTATGCTTGATCTGACCCACTGTTATAATAAGGAGAAAGCCATTTAACTAACGAAACTACCATGACAGACCACCCTAAAGTTAAAAACTACATGACAACGGAAGTAGATACTGTATCCCCGGAAAATACGGTCAAAGATGTCATAGAACTTATAAAGGGAACAGGGCATGACGGATTTCCTGTGGTCGAAAATGGAAAGGTAACGGGATATGTATCCGCATCCGGTCTCCTTGAAAAAGCGCTTGGTGAAAAGGTCTCCGGTATAATGAGCCGGGATGTGCTTGTCGCAGATACGGAGATGGAGATGAGTGATGTGGCGCGTGTCATATTCAGGTCAGGCAAATCAAAATTGCCGGTCGTTGATACAAGCGGGCATCTGCGTGGTATTATTACAAATTCAGATGTTATTCGCTCGCATATTGAAAGGACAAGCCCCCAAAAGGTATGGACACTCAAAAAGACCCTTGAGGCCATCCACAATATTCATGTGGATGTTATCCGCGAAACGGTAAATATCGATGAACTTGTTCCCACGCAGCCCAAAGTGTATGCAGATGAACTTGATGGAAGGATATATGAACTAAAAAAAGGGCTGGCTGAGCCAATAGTTGTAATAAGAAAGAGCAATAAACTTATTCTTGTAGATGGTCATCACAGGGTAATTGCAGCTAAAAAACTCGGGATAAAAAGCATGGATGCTTATGTCATCCCGGTAAGAGATGAAGTACATCTGGGTATGGAAAAAACCGCTATGTCATCGGGTCTTCATACACTCTCTGATATTAAAATACTTGATTATGCCAAACATCCTCTCATTGAGATCACAAAAAGGCTCAAAAAAGATGATGAAAACGGTATGTCACATGTTCAACAATGAACCTTATTTGCTTTAAAAATTATTTCTTTTAATACAATGCAAGTTTGCTTAGTATGTCTGTTTTTGAAATAAGCCCTGCAAGCTCCCCATTGATTTTAACCATCAGCCGCCCTACTTTTTCTTTGTTAAATACTTTAACAACTTCATATAGGGGCAAATCACCATCAACGGAGATTATATCCCTTGTCATGATGTCTTTTATTTTCAGGCTTGTTTTCCCATCTGCAAGCGTTTTTCCGATATCTGTCAGGGTAACTATCCCCACGATACCATCCTTGTCTTTAACCGGAGCACCATGAATATTATTCTTAACAAGTATCCGTGAGGCTTCCTGAATCGTTGCTGAAGGTGGAATTGTAATGGGATTTTCTTTTATATAGTTCTTAACAGGTTTTTTGGGAAGAGAGATCATTTCCTGTATGACAAATAATACCGTATTCTGTGTATCATCTCTACCGATCACAGACCCTCGTATCACTAATTTATTTACTGGCGTCGGCCCTATCACAAGATTATCTCCAACTTCGAATTTTCTTATATCCCCTATAACATGTACAGTAGCATTGCATAGGTCCGGATGCCTTACAGTCGTGAAACTTATTTCTGCTGCTGTAGCATTATCTATTAATTCATCATTCCGTCTTAAAGGAACATTCGTCTCGGTCTCCATATCTGATAAGCTAAGCGCACGATACGTGTCCCCTGTAGCCTTATATCCTCCTTTGGGTCCGGGCACTCCTTCGACTAATCCAAGTGCCTTCAATGATTGCATTTGATTCCTGACAGTTCCGGGATTTCTTTCTATGACTTCTGCTATATCTTCCCCTTTTATTGCATGTTTTTTTGTCCTATACAAATTTATTAATGCTGTTAGGATTTCCTTTTGTATTGGTGTAAGTTCCATAAATTTTAAACTCTCTATATTTCTAACTCTCTTTTGTTGTATTTATATTTAATGATAATGACAATTATCCATTTATTTTTTAATTTCTTATTTTACCTCATCTATTTATTATGTTATATTTATCTTTCATGCCTTAAAACATTTGCTTGTTCATAACGTTTAATAAACATAATCCTTTCAAATAATACCTTAAAAGGGTGAAGGATTTTCCTTGCATCTTTAATAATTAGATTTTATACTTGTTGAAAAGTTCTTTTCTTACTGGACATTTACAAATAAATGAATATCCAAATGATGTTCTGTGATGGCAGGGCTCAAGATTAGTACATTTAATAAAATGGATTTTGCCATCAATACAAAGTTCAACTTTACAAATATCGGTTCCAGATAGGCAGGATAGATTCTTTTTACAGTTAGCCGTTTTTAAAATTTCTTCATCTATTTTTATAACTGTTTTTAATATCATAACCTACATTTTTCAATGATACAAAATAATATCAAGAGCATTATATGATTTTACCCAAACTTTACCCGGACAAGATAAATTCAACGACTTATATGAAGTAAATTTAATCAAGCATTTTTCAATAAAGCTTATTAACTAAAAAGTCATGTGGAACGAAATCGTGTGATATATTTTATTCTCACATTATAATTATTGGAGGACTATTCAATGGCAAGAAAACCAGGAAGAATGTACAAAAAAATTACCCAGCGCTCTTATACGAGACGAGAATACATGGGCGGTGTTCCGGGTAGCAAGTTAGTGACTTATGACATGGGCAATTTAACAGAGGATTTTCCGATCCAGTTGACACTTGTGACAAAAGAAGAATGCCAGATCAGGCACAATGCCCTGGAATCAGCGCGTATTGCAGCAAACAGGATATTGCTTGATACTTTAGGACAGCCTAATTATCATTTAAAGATCAGGGTATACCCTCATGAGGTCCTGCGAGAGAATAAACAGGCTACAGGAGCAGGTGCAGACCGTGTATCGCAGGGAATGCGACTGGCATTCGGAAAAGCCATCGGGACTGCGGCAAGAGTAAGAAGGGGCCAGGAGATCATGAGCGTATTTGTTACTCCCGCCAATTTCAAACTTGCAAAGAAATCATTGATCTCAGCCGGATATAAATTACCGACCCCGATAAGCCTGGTAGTGGAAAAAGGCCAGGAACTGGTCCTTACTTGACAATGAATGATTACCTGGAAAGCTTGGACAGGGCATTAAATAATTTGCCTGAAGTTAAAAGCTCAGGGGAACGTTTTGTTATCCCCGAGCCTAAACTTCTAACCGAAGGAAAGACAACAGTACTTGAAAATTTTGCTGTGATAGTGGATAAATTGAACCGTGAGCCTTCGCATATATTCAAATTCTTATTGCGGGAACTCGGAACAGCAGGTAAGATCGATGGTTCAAGAGCGATATTCCAGAGACGATTAACTTCAGGTATGATTTCCGAACTCATCAACGCATATGTAAAGGAATATGTAACCTGCTCAGAATGCGGACGTCCGGATACACACCTTATAAAAAGTGAAAGAGTCCTTACATTGCGATGTGATGCATGCGGCGCGCATAGACCTGTAACGAAAAGGCGGGCAACATTGATCGCCAAAGAAGAGGCACTGGTTGAAGGCGAAACCTACGATGTCAGAATAGATGCAGTAGGAAGCAAAGGCGACGGCATCGCCAAAAAGGACAAGTATACAATTTATGTACCAGGTACTATCAAAGGGGATACTGTAAAAATAAAGATCAAGAAGATCACAGGTAATCTTGCTTTTGCAGAAATGCTGGAGAAAATAACTTAGAAATCTTCTTCGTTATTTTATTAATCGTTATTTTACTAATTCCCCTGGCGCTATCATCGCTTTATTTTCAACAACAGCACCCACGTTTATCATGCTATTAATACCAGTGTGAACATCATCTCCCATGATCGTTCCAAGTTTTCTTCTTCCTGAATCTATAAGTTTTTCCTTTAATATTACGCGAATTGTCCTGCCATCATGCCTTAAATTCGCGACCTTTGTTCCAGCCCCGAAATTGCATCTTTCCCCTATTATGCTGTCACCCACATAACTCAGATGCCCGATATGTGTTCCCTTCATTATAATGCTGTTCTTGATCTCAACCGCATTTCCGATACGAACATTGTCACCTATACTTGTGCCTGGACGGATGTAACAATTAGGGCCAATATCGCAATTCTTACCGATAATGACAGGCCCTACTATATATGAACCATTTCTTATGATCGTGCCCTCACCGACTGAAACACTGCCTTTTAATGTCGCAAAAGGCTCTATCTCACCAGATATGTCTGGCTGTAAAACAGACAGGAAATATTCATTGGCATCAAGAAGTTCCCAGGGTCTTCCGATATCCATCCATTTATCGGAAAGTGTAAGAAAACCAACATCTGTTCCTTTATCGATGAGCATCTGTAGCGAATCCGTTATCTCATATTCCTTTCGTATCGAAAGTGGGGTAACACTTATAGCATCAAATATCGATGACGGAAATACGTATATTCCTGCATTGGCAAGATTCGTTGGCGGATCCAGGGGCTTTTCAATGATCCGCAAAACCCTGGAACCCTGGACTTCAAGGACACCATACTCGGAGGGATTATCAACATGCCTTGCTGTCATTACCACATCATAACTGCATTCTATCAGTTTCTTTATATGCGCAGGATTTACTATTATATCCCCGTTCAATACCACAAAGCGCTCGCCAACCATTCCCTTTGCCGAGCCAACAGCATCAGCAGTACCCATCTGTTTTTCCTGGTGGACATATTCTATGCTGACATCAAGGAGAGACCCGTCTTTGAAATAGTCTTTAATAAGTTTTGCGCCATACCCTACAACAAGTACAAATTCCCTGATCCCGGCATCACGCGCCGATTGGATCACATGTAAAAGGAGTGGTTTGTTCGCTATTGGTAACATTACTTTGGGAATATTTCGGGTAAGCGGC
>CABMCA010000060.1 GCA_902384525.1 uncultured archaeon | reverse complement strand
GTGCATCATTTTTCTGCACGGTTCAGGCATTTTTCGAAAAACATATTTGTTTTTCCAACACACATTCCTGTTTTCACAAGCAGGAAGCGTCTTGTATGTTTTGCACCGTATATAACAGTTTCCCTTGAACAATATTTTTGAGCAAGATCATTGTTAATTTTTATTCATGACCCGAAAAATTCCAGATTCATGTATATTATAGGGCTTGACATGCTAGCTGTCGAGCTTCCCCAGCTACTACACTATCGTATTTAACAGTTGTGCACAAAAATAAGAAAATCAGAAATTAAGCAGTGTTACTCAATTTCATAATAGCTGCTGCAATATCTCCTTTTGTTTCTTTGAGTGTATTGCGTGCATCGATCTCACTCGACTTTGACTGTTCCATAACAAGTTTAATATCTTCTTCAGGTATCGTGGCTTCGCGGACAACTTCCTGCGGCGTTCCAGTTACTTGATACGTTTTCATGCCCCTTGCATCCATTATCGTGACCTGGGCATCCTTGAAAACAATGTCTTTTTGAGGAGTGCGGATGATCACTTCTTCCACGCCCTCTATTTCATTGACATCAATTCCCATCTGCTTCATCATCGAAGCCATCTTTCGTGGGTTTATACCTTTACCAAGTCCGGGAAACATTTATCTCACCCGCAGCTGCTGCATCCTGAGCCGCATTTGGGAGCATTGGGATTGTCTATGACAAAACCTTTACCATATTCATTATCTATGAAATCAATTTTGAAATCCTCAATATCTTCCTGGATATCTTTATTGAAGAAGATCTTTATTCCATTACTTTCAGAAATAGCATCCTCATCTTTAGCCGTTTTTTCAAGTGTCAGACCATATTGTATCCCGCTACAGCCGCTTCCAGCTGCGAAAACGCGTAATCCATGGTCGGTTTTCTTTTCTTTTTCAAGCAATTCTTTTAGTTCTGCCGCAGCAGCATCTGTTATCTCGATCATTTGCGTTCTCCTTTTCCTTCTATGTTTTGGATATATATAAATGTAGTATCCGCATTCGCATCTAAAAAAGGCTTAAATAGTAAAAGAACGACTTTAATAGTGGAGGCTGATTATGTATGACTAGAGACGAATTGCTTGAAAAAGTACGGTTATCACGCCCGGCAGTGACAGTTGTTGGTCTTGGTGGTGCTGGGTGTAATATCACAACATGGATAGCAGATAAAAAACTTGCCGGTGGCAAAATAATCGGAGCTAATACCGATGCAGGGCATCTTAGCACAATGACCAGGGCAGATAAGGTAATACTGCTTGGTGAAAAGCTATGCAAGGGACATGGATGCGGTGGATATCCTGAAAAAGGCGCTGAAGCCGCAAGAGAGAACCTTGATGAAATTAAGGAAGAACTACAAGGCACAAATCTTCTTTTCCTTGTGGCAGGTCTTGGAGGCGGGTCAGGCACAGGCTCAATACCTGTTTTTGCAACAGTGGGACGAGAAGTAGGCGCTCTTACCATTGCATGTGTGACAATTCCTTTTACCATCGAAATGACACGCCGGGAAAAAGCACGCGAAGCTATAAAATCACTGGCAGAGAATTGCGATTCAATAGTAGTAATCGACAACTCAAAACTAAGGGAAGTAGCGGGGAACCTGCCGCTCAAAGACGCATTATCGGTTGCAAATGCGCTAGTAGGAGCATTTGTTAAAAACATAACAGATACAATAACCCAGCCCAGCCTTGTGAATCTTGACTATGCTGACCTCAGGGCAGTAATGGAACGCGGAGGGATTTCCTCAATCGGTATCGGTGAAGGTGACGGACCGACTCGTGTGGAAAAAGCAGTATCCCAGGCTTTATCAACACCATTACTTGACATTACCGACATCACCACAGCATACGGTGTCCTGATCCACATAGTAGGAGGCGAGGACATGACCCTTGAGGAAGTAGCAGTTGCAGGTGAACAGATAATGGACAAGGTTCCCAATACGAAGCGCGTTATATGGGGCGCAAAAGTTGACCCTGACCTTTCAGGAAGAGTACGAGTAATGGCAGTGCTCACCGGAGTCACATGCCCGTTCCTTAGTGGTGTGCAAAAACCTGCACCAGCTCCTGTAATTCCCAAAGAAGTTGCAAAACCACTTCGCCAGGCCATGCAACACATGATTGATGCGTTACCGCAGGAAAAAATATCAAGAGCTGCTGTATTCAGTAAGGATAGATAGGAATTGTTGTTTTCAGATAAACATATGATAAATAAATATATTACATAAGTTGTATCTGATTTTTTACATTTTTTACAATTTATGGTAAGGAAACCATTGGTTGTTTGAATGAGATTTTACCTTATTTATCTCAAGCTTCTCAATTATGTTATCTTTTTTTAACGCATCTGACACAATCTTCAGGAGGGGCGGATGTATTCACATTTCTTCTGTAATAGCGGTAACCATCTCCGTTCCAGATATCAGAAAAACTTTGTTTAAATATGTTCCCCATTATAGAATCTGAAAAGCAACAGATTTTTACATAACCATCAGTATTAACCTGAAAATATGTCCAGGGATCATGGCATTCGTTAAAATAATATGGGGAAGCACATGTCTGATAATATTTCGGATAATCATATCCTCTGAATTCCTCAATTTTTTCAGCACTTTCATTCAGGAAATTACTGATTGGAAAAGAAGAAGTGTCTAGGATTACACCTCTTTTTTTTGCATTCTCAAGTGTCTGCGCAAGTATTCCTTTAACCTTTCGGCTGTGAGGAACATATTTTTCATGTTCTTTTCGAAGGATCATTAACTCTCTTAATATCACACAGTTAATTCCTAAATCTGCTACAAGATTAATAAATCCCGGCAGTTCATGGATATTATTTTCCAGACATATAAAAGAGAGAGATACAAACGGGCTTAGACTCTTTTTTTCCTTCTTTTTTTTCATTAGCAATTGTATATTCCTGATAACTTTATCAAAATGATTTGCCCCCATAACTTGATGATATGTTTCTTTTGTAGATCCATTCATCGAAATGTTTATAAAAATATTTTCATTTGAGGTAAATTTATTATTCCATTCTTCATTTAGCAATATGCCATTCGTATTAAAACTGATGCGAGCACCCTTGCACTTCGTAATAACGAAATCAAAGATTCTTCCGTAATCGGGGTTAAGAAGCGGTTCTCCCCAACCCTGGATCTGGATAGAAGAAGCAAAATTCAATGATTCTGTGAATTTTAGAAACTCATCAAAACTGATGTTCTTATAGTCTTCTTTAGCTACTCGATCTGTACAGAAAATGCATTTGAGATTGCATTTATCGCCTGTAGGTAAACCTACAGATATTGGAAAGGAATTCAACAAATCTTGTTGGAATATTTTCTCAAAGAAATTTAGTCTGGCATTCAGGTCCCTTAATTTATTGATCATGATAATAAATAGCTCATCTTGACCGGGCATTTCAGGCAATCTCCCGGAGGATTTGGCGTATTTACTGTCTGCCTGAGGTATATATACATATCACCATTCCATATTTCTTGAAATGTCTTTTCATGCAGATTGCCCAGATTCATCTGGGAATTACAGCAAGGCGACACGATACCGTCTGCACTCATCAAAATCCTCTGCCAAGGCTCGTAACATTGTCCTGGCGGGGGAGGCAATAAAGGTATGTCATCCGGGATCGGTCCTGAATTGGATGCCAAGTCAGGATTATTTAAGTGATCCCTAGGAAGTGAACTGAAAGAACAAAATTGTACTTTTTTCTCCAGAGCCTTTTTCTGCGCAAGGTTAAGGACGTAACGGGCTTTATCAGGATGCACCATCAAATTTGCATGCTTATGTTCTATTATATTCAGGTCCTGGATTATAACTCCGGCATTTATTTCAGAAGCAATCTCAACAAATTCAGGTAATTCGTCTATATTTTTGTCGGTGTTGACGAAAGACAGGAATATTTTAGTCCTGCATCCTTCAACCTTTCTCCTTGCCTCGTCCAATTTTTTAATATTTCTCATCACCTGCTCGAATTTATCCCGTTTCATAATTGACCCATAGGTGGCGGCTGTTGAGGCATTCAGAGAAATGTTAATGATAGAATTATTGTATTTGGCCAGTTTATTGATCCAGGTATCATTCATCAGTGAACCATTCGTAGATATGTAAAATTTAATTCCCTCAAAATTATCAACAACATAATCAAACATCTTTTCATATTCAGGATTAATAAATGGCTCTCCCCACCCGTAAAGCTGTAACATTGAAGACAGGAATATAGGTTCGGACAGGGAAATAAAATCTTCAAAAGATAGATCGTAATAATTCTCAGATGCCTTTCCTTCCCTATCTGTACAGAAAACACATTTCAAATTACACTTGGTGCCGGTAGGAATCTGGACAATAACTGGTCTGGAATCCAAAATTTCCTTCTGAAAATAGGTTTCCCATCGATTCAATCTGTTATTCAGGTCCCTTAATTTCTTCAGGTTTTTTAATGTCATTACACGCCTTCCTTTTTTATTAAATAAAATATAGTGGAAGGAATTATATTCCTTCCAATTACATTTTTTGTAATACCCATATCAAATGCTCCACTGCTGTTAAAGCGGTTGTATGCGGGGAATTGGCAGCCGAGGAATCACTATTCGAGGAATTATGAACGGCCTGATTATCCTTGGCAGAACGGGTATCATGCGCGGCGGCCAAACCATTGGCTGTGGAATTTGTCTCATCATTTGCCCTGGCAATGCCTGAGTTTCAAAAGGCTGCAGTTCTGGAGCTATCTGTGGAAGTATTTGTGGTGCTATCTGTGGCAATATCCGGGGATAAATTAGCGGG
>CABMCA010000059.1 GCA_902384525.1 uncultured archaeon | reverse complement strand
TTTTGTTTCACTACATTCGGGCGATATCCGGTGTTGCGCATTTTATACATGGTCATTACTAAATCCATCCGAAAGGAAAAGGATATTACCGTCATAAGCGAGTATAGCGGCCAAAGCGGCGGGGAAACACCTGTACCCATTCCGAACACAGAAGTTAAGCCTGTCAACGTTTTACACTGTACTAAGATGTGCGAACTCTCGGGAACTGTAGAAAGTCGCTATGCTCACTTATTTCAACTAACTTTTTAAAATGTTAATTTAATGTAATATAATATATTTTGTTAATTCAGTTATCAAATCGCCATAAAATATTGATACATAGAAACCAAGTGTTATTGGTATCATGAATGGCAAACCAGGTGTGACCCATATATCTTTGATCAAACCATTATCAGACATTTTCTTAAGTTCATTCATAACCTTATCATCAATTTCCAATCCTCCCCTTTTAAAATAAAAATTGATCTTATCATTTATCGTTTCAAACCCCTCGATCATTTTAATGTGCTTCTTATTTGAAAGTTCGGTGATCCTGGTTTTATAACCTATGAAGGCATATAATGGTTTGTCGATATGCAGACCCATTTTTGAAACATTATAAATGGCCAGGCTTAAAGGAACAACGATCGTAAGAAGCACTGCATTCTCAAATATCCCGAATGCAAATAAATTACTGAATAGCGGTAAGGGTTCATTAAGAGGAAAATCATATCCAAATAAACTAAGATCCGGATATGATGGAAAGAATAAAGATAGAACGATAAGTGATTTTGCGTCAGCTCCTCCAAATACACCAATCTGGAATAAAAGATACACAAAAATGAAGATCAATCCTGTAGAAATAAGCACATGAAATAAATAATATATCCCGTAAGACCAGAGGTCATAAGCAATAAAAAGAGATCCGCCTGCAAGCATCATCAGCCATAATTTATTTGTAACGCGGCGGGTTTTGATATCAGAATAACATGAATAAAGTAAAAAAGGCGTAACATACAATATCTTCAATATATTTAGCATATTCTTTTCATTGTTTTTTATACTTATAAAATTATGCGAATCCGAAGGCAAACTATTTAGACGAAAATACCAATATACCCACACTTTATGCCGTCGTGGCTTAGCTCGGTAAAGCGGCTGATTCGTAATCAGCAGATCAAGGGTTCAAATCCCTTCGGCGGCTTTAATTTATTTATAAAAAAAACAAACATTTATTACAATAAACATATGAGTATATTTGTATTCAATGATAGTCTTACATGGAACGTGGAAACCAGCCGCTTCACTGGAGGAACGAGGGGACTTCTTCTTATGGGGGGAATCTTCTTCATCAGCTAAACTAAAGCGCAGAGGACGTCCCAGGGCCAGGATAGAGCATTCTCATCCATTCCAGGCTTCTAAGGATGATATCCTGAAAATGACCATATCACTTGACCCTGCAAACAGCGTCATTAAAAATGCGCGGCAAGATAGCGTATTCATAACACTTCCATCATATTCAAATTCTCCGCAAGCTTCCCCCGACCTGATTAAGGAAGGTGACAGCGAAAATGGAAACGGGAAAGTCATTCTTGCAGCATGGAAAATAGATGGTTTAAGCCTTCCTCCGGAAGATGCTGTTTCACTTTTAACAATGCTTTCCGGTTTATGGACAGGGGACGATTTTGCCATCGGTACGGATTTCCGGTTCTGGAGCAAAGTCTCAAAATTCGCAATGGAGCTTATGTCAAAACAGCATTTTGTCCCTGGACTTTTTTCCATCGATAACGGTCAGAGCTTTGCACGATGGCAGTATATGCTCAATGACCAGGACGACATGAAACGCATGTCAATGCTTTCCGGCGGAATGCCGCCAATCTGCAGATCGATCCTCCTCAATGGATCTGGATCTGGATCACCAAATCATCCCGAAGCGTTAATATCTGATTTCTTAAATACGGCAATCGACGCATGCATTCGAATGTGGGTCCCGATTTCTGAAATCAAGTCTAAAACATCAGGCATCTCATCAGCATGGTTAGAATCCCTTTCGACAGGCCAACCCATAAAAACCAACACATACGGACTAAAAAACCTGTCTGAAGGAATAAGATTATGGAGCGGACCAATACACGAAATAGAAAGATCCGGATTTCGCACATGTTTTCGCCTCGATCCGCCTGCACCGGATGTGGATGATAGCTGGAGCCTCCGGTATTTCCTTCAGGCATCTGATGACCCGAGCCTTCTTGTTCCAGCAGATGACGTTTGGAGAGAATCTCGTGATACGCTTTCATTCCTGAAACGAAAATTCGACCACCCGCAGGAAAAGCTTCTTGCTGACCTGGGAAAAGCCTCACGCTTATTCCCTCCGATCGAAGATAGCCTGAACACGGCAAGACCTGTTGCAGCAGAACTCAGGACTCAGCAGGCGTATAAATTTTTAAAAGAGGCGGCGCCCCTGCTATCTGAAAGCGGTTTTGGTGTTCTTATTCCCCCATGGTGGAATAAAGGAGCAGCAAAAACACAGCTTGGGATAAAATTGAACGTAAAACCAAAGCGTGAGCCAAAGACCGGGAAAGGAATTTTTACGTTTGATTCGATAATAAATTACAACTGGCAGCTAGCACTCGGAGGTGAGGCAATTAGCGAAGAAGAATTTCAACAACTTTCAAGCCTCAAAGAGCCGCTTGTACGCATACGCGGACAGTGGGTGGAGCTCAAAAAAGATGAAATTGATGCCGCAATAAAATTCTTTAGGTCAAAAAATTCCGGTGAAATGAAGCTGAGTGAAGCAATGAAGCTCAGTATTGGACAGGGTGAATCCGAAACAGGTCTTGCGATCGCAGGATTTAAGGCAAAAGGAAGCCTGTCATCCCTGTTCGAACAATTATCAGGGCACAAAGGAATAAAACAAATGAAGCAGCCTGATAGCTTTTCAGGAGAACTGCGCCCATATCAGGTGAAAGGTTTTTCATGGCTGGCATTTTTGAGACAATACGGGCTTGGGGCATGCCTTGCTGATGATATGGGTCTTGGGAAGACAATTCAGCTCCTCGCTCTTTTATTAAAGGATAAGGAAGAAGGAAACGAAAGGCCGACACTCCTCATATGTCCTACTTCTGTGGTCGGGAACTGGCAACGGGAAGCAAAGAAGTTCGCCCCTTCGCTTCGCGTCCTTGTGCATCATGGTATTAGCCGAAAGAAGAAAGAATTCATTAAAGAGGTTCTCAATTACGATCTTGTGATAAGCACTTATGCGCTTACTTACAGGGATGAGGATGTGCTCGATAAGGTTGAATGGAATGGGGTGGTACTTGATGAAGCGCAAAACATCAAGAACTCATCAACCAAGCAATCCCAGGCCGTGAGGCGGATAAAAGCCGGATATCGCGTTGCTCTTACTGGAACGCCTGTTGAGAACCGGTTGAGTGAACTATGGTCCATCATGGAATTCCTGAATCCGGGTTATCTTGGCTCTGCTGCTGGTTTCAGAAGAACTTTTGCTCTTCCGATTGAGCGATATAATGATAAAGAAGCTGGATTGCGCCTGCGTAACATTGTTACACCTTTCGTGCTTCGCCGCCTGAAGACAGACTCTTCTATCATCAAAGACCTCCCTGATAAGATAGAAATGAAAGAACACTGCAACCTCACAAAGGAGCAGGCAACATTCTATGAGGCAGTTGTCAAGGACATGCTAAGAAAGATCGAGGATTCTGAAGGAATCGAAAGAAAAGGTGCTGTACTTTCTGCTCTTATGAGGCTCAAACAGGTTTGCAACCACCCTGCGCAGTTTCTTGGCGATGGCTCTTCCATCCCGGAGCGCTCAGGAAAGTTGAACCGGATAACCGGGATGCTTGAAGAAGTGCTGGCAGAAGGCGATTCAGTTCTAATATTTACGCAGTTTGCCGAAATGGGCAGTATGCTAAAAGCTCATTTCCAGAAGGTTTTCGGGCAGGAGGTACTTTTCTTACATGGAGGGGTAAACCAGAAGCAAAGAGACCAGATGGTAATGCGGTTCTCGGAAAAAAATGGCCCGAGAATTTTCATACTCTCGCTAAAAGCAGGTGGTGTGGGTCTGAATCTTACGCGTGCAAGCCATGTGTTCCATTTTGACAGGTGGTGGAATCCGGCAGTTGAGAACCAGGCCACAGATAGGGCTTTTCGTATCGGGCAGACAAAGAACGTACAGGTTCATAAATTCATCTGCGACGGGACGCTTGAAGAAAGGATAGATGAGATGATAGAGGTAAAGAAAGAGCTTGCAGAGAATATCATTGGCACTGGTGAAGGATGGCTGACCGAGATGACCACACAGCAGTTGAAAGAATTGTTCACATTGAGACGCGAGGCGGTGGCAGATGAATAATAAAGGAGGATTTAATGGCCTGGCGCGATAATTTCTGGGGCGGCTACACTGATTCAAAACCCATAAAAGTAGACGGTGGTATAAAAGCTAAAAGCAAGCGCGGTGGCATCGGCGACACTTGGTGGTCAAAGCGCTGGGTTTCTGTGCTTGAATCGTTTGGCTGGAGCAACAGGCTTGAAAGAGGGAGAAGATATGCAAGAGGCGGGCAGGTACTTGATTTTAAGCTCACGCCAGGAAAAATCACAGCGCATGTGCAGGGTTCGGTATCTAAACCATATTCTGTCATAATAGAAATAAAACCGCTTACAGAGGAAGCCTGGACAAAAGCCACAGAAGAGATGGCCCGGAAGGCGATATTTGCAGCAAAATTGCTGGCCGGTGAAATGCCGCAAAATATCGAAGAGGCATTTAAAGCCGCTGGTGTGTCTCTATTTCCTGAATCTTCTAAAGATATCAAAACTGACTGTTCATGCCCTGACAGCGCAAATCCATGCAAGCATATAGCAGCAGTTTATTACATTCTGGCAGAAGAATTTGACCGCGATCCTTTCATGCTTTTTAACCTGAGAGGGCGGACAAAAGAGAGGATCACAGTTTCACTTCGCCAAAATCGGGTAGGGGATGAACCACATGAGCCGCAGAAAGAGGCTGAAAAACCAAAAGAGATTCCCCTGTCAGCAGACAGTTTCTGGGGCAGCGGGGAACTTGAATCTTTCTCAGTCAACATATCCAGTCCAGATGTGCCTGCTGCAATAATAAAGCGCCTGGGAACGCCGCAGTTCTGGGATAGCAAGGAAGATTTCAATAAAAAGATGGAGAAATATTATGAGGAGATCAGCCGGAAAGCCATTGAGACTGCTTATGGTGATGGTGAATCGGGGAAGAAAAAGAAAAAATAAGGATGATCTCATATGTCAAGCAATGAAATGAAATCCAGAATTATCCTGCATGTTGATATGGATTATTTTTTTGCCCAATGCGAGGAGAGGGAACATCCGGAGATAAAAGGAAAGGCCGTTGTCATCTGCGTTTATTCGGGGCGTGGCGGGGACTCCGGGGCTGTAAGTACGAGTAATTATGAAGCCAGGAAGTTAGGCATAAAAGCAGGAATACCGATCAGCCGTGCAAAAAAATTAGCTCCACAGGCAATATTCTTACCTGTAAATATGGAACTTTACCGCACGATATCTGATGATGTGATGGAGATATTGAAAGAATATTCTGAAAAAATTGAGCAGGAAAGTATAGATGAAGCATTTTGTGACCTGACAGAAAAAGTCAATGATTTTGAGGAAGCAAAAATGCTTGCCATACAATTAAAAAATGAGATAAAACAGAAAGTTGCATTGACATGTTCTGTCGGGATCGGGCCTAATAAACTTGTTGCCAAAGTTGCATCTGATCACAATAAACCCGATGGTCTGACTGTTGTGAGGCCGGAAGAAGTATTGCAGTTCCTGGGACCTCTTAAGATCACTGACCTGGTTGGTGTTGGTAAAAAAACAGGAGAAAGACTGAACGAACTTGGAGTGAAAAATATTGCGGATTTATCTAAACTCGCACCAGATGAACTTATTTGGGAGTTCGGACATGTGAAAGGTATCTGGTTGAAGCAGGCTTCCCAGGGGATCGATGACTCACCTGTCAAGGAACGTTCAGGTACAGGACAGATTGGACGGATAATTACATTAAAGGAAAATACAAAAGATTTGAATACGATATATGATGCGATCGATCAACTTTCAAATGATATTCATATGAAACTGCAAGCAAGGAAGCTCAGTTTTAGGTCAGTCTCATTTATTGCTATTTCCCAGGACTTAAAAACCCATACTAAGAGCCATACACTTTCCGCATCCGCAAAAGATCCCGGAACGATCAAAGCTCACGCCCATGAACTTGTGAAAGCATTCCTTTCAGAACATCCTGTTTCTCTTCGACGGGTTGGGATAAGAGTTGCAAATCTGGAGGAGGAGAAAGGACAAAGAACGCTAGGGGAGTTTTGATATATTTGTAGAACGACATGCAGGACATTCAATATAACGGACAGGCAGCCCTTTAAATTTATTACCGCAATCCCTGCAGATGCATTCGTCCAGATGTATGTCTCTCAAAGCATTTATTTTATATTCGTCCCTGGCATTACTCATTTTTTACTCTTTATGGCTGGAATGGTAAACTCCATATTTAATTCTTCGCTTTTAAAAGAACAAAATCGTAGATCCCACTGGCATGAGGGTGGCCATCACAGGAAAATGTTAAAAGCTGCACGCTTCATTAAGAAGTTTTATGAACCCGGTCTCAAGACGATATTCCTTAAATATCATTCTGTGTATCCTTGTACTTGCGCTTTTGATCTCTGTGGCGCCAGATGATAAGCAGCTTGGCTCAATCCTGAAAGTAATATATCTTCATGGGGCTGTAACATTAACAGGGCTCCTTCTATTTTCCGCAGTTGGCGCTATGAGCCTTTTTTCATTTTTCAGGAAAGGAAAATCAAGCATTCCATTGCTGTTTGCCCTGGAAAAAACAGCTATTATTTTCTGGCTTGCATCTTTTGTTCTTGGAAGTATTTCATCAAAACTTGCATGGGGCGGGGTATTGTGGAGCGAACCCAGGTTTAAAGCAACTATCATTATTCTTTTTATATCTATTAGTGTCTATTTTATCTCTACATCAATTGAAGGGATTGTAACTTATCTTGGGCTAGGTCTTCCTATTTCGGTATGGGTTCTTTTGTTAAATGCAGGAAGGGTCTTGCATCCTGAGAATCCTTTTTTAGCTTCTGAAACCTTAATCCAGGTATTCTTTATCATTATAACTGTAATTTGTATTGTTATTTCTGTATTGATGGTACGCTGGATGATGGCAACGTCTAAAAATACAGGTAGTTGATAGCATTTTCAGGACATGATTACTGGAAAATTAATATAATGCAATTATTTACAGCCTTTTTCTCTCCATTCTTTGCCATACTTCATGCCCCAGGAAACCCACATAACTCCGAGAATCGCTGTCGCCACAAGTAAGGCGATCAGAATAACAGCAATCTGCTGAAAAAGGCTAAATGATGAAGCGAAAAATGCAACATAAATTATTGCAAAAATCAACAAGCTAAAGAAAACTATTATTGATACAACGACTTTTGATATGAGTCCAGGCGGAGTTTCCAAATCTTCATTCACGTTCATATTCAATATGCCTCCCAATTTCTGTCGATAGTTAATAACTACACTATTAGTATTTAATTCTAATACCGTATAAAATTAACTTAAATACGTTTCATAGCGACAATAGATATTCCTGCCATTTCTGTGTGAATTCAATGAGTGCAAATATTCAATATATAGATCATTATGAGTATAATAATAGATATCATTTAATATAAGCAAAAATATTAATAGTAGAATAACCATGTTAAATATGGAGTAGGGTTAAGCACTTAAAGTCTTTAGTAGCCTCAGTCTCTTTCGAAACATCGTTTAAATTAGGTGCTTAATCCCTGCTACTCTATCTTTTGGCCTTCATCAAACAAGATATAATTGATTATTAAGAAAGAAAATATCGGAGAAGATAAAGATGAATATCTCAATGAAAGAACACTGGAATGAAATCTATGAGGCATTGGATCCGGATGAGCTGACATGGTACGAAGAAATCCCTGCACCGTCTATAAAATTACTATCAAGATGCAATATTAATAAAGATGAACCAATATTAGATGTGGGGGCAGGTGCATCCACATTTATTGATTATCTTATTGACCAGGGATTTGCAAATATCATTGCTGCTGATATCAGTGAAATAGCTCTGGACAAGCTAAAAGAAAGATTGGGTAAAGAAAAAGCCGCAAAAGTGAGATGGATCGTGGATGATATTACCCGGCCAATCCATATCCAGAATTTAAGAGATGTTGCGGTGTGGCATGACAGGGCAGTTTTACATTTCTTATTGGAAGAAGACCAGCAGCAAATGTATTTATCCACCCTTAAAAAAGTGATTAAAAAAGGCGGTTATGTCATTATCGCCGCATTTTCATTAAAGGGAGCAAAAAAATGCAGCGGTCTGGATGTTAAAAATTATGACCAGAACATGCTTGCAGAATTCCTGGGAGAGGATTTTAGACTGCTTGAATATTTTGATTATACATATTATATGCCGTCGGGTAAGCCGAGGCCGTATGTATATACTTTGTTTCAAAACAAGGGATGAGCATGCCGCTATTTCCCGAAACCAGAAGAACCGCAGAAAGTAACCGAAATGTTGATATTGTAGAGCTGAAGCAACTATTTAAATCAGGAAAAGAGAATTAAGAATCATGGCAAATGGAGAAATAATCGAGAAGATTGCATCCATAGATGAGCAGATACATGATCTCAGGAAGATGATTCTGGAAAGTGACAACCGCATAAGGAAAGATGAGACAAGATCGGCAGCAAAAGCATGGCTTTCCGAAGCTTCCAAACTCGAAAAAAAATGGCCAGAAAGAGTCCCTTCTGTTCTTGAAATGACTAAAAAGGACAGGAGACATAATGAATGAAACCAATTTGCATTGATGCGAACGTTTTTATTGCCTCAACAAAGGGGAATGAAGCTTATTCTTCGGATTGCAGGAGAGTAATACAGGCGGTGGCTGATGGTGTATAGAAAATCACTAAGTTGATAACGCTTTCAGGACATAATTACTGGAACTCAGTATACTTCAGCCACGATCTTATCACCCTCAAGCCAGAGGTCTACATTTTCTTTTTTCCCCAGGGCGCGGTCAATCTCCTCAGGTATCCCTATCACACGCCTTCCTCCACTTACAGTGACCTTACGTTTGAATACAATTGCTGGTCTACGGAATTTATTTGCGATCTCAAGGGATTTTTCGCTTGAATCGGCATCCAGGTATTCTTCTTTGCACACCGGACAGCGTGAGCCGGTAAGACCGGTTATTACGATCTCTCTTCCATCTACTGTTGTGGAAAATGTGATATCCCTCGCTTCTTTTGTCTGTGTTCCGCATTCTGTGCATTTAATTTCAATTTCACTCATATTTCTTCCTCCCGGATTACAGTAATAATTATCAATAGGTTTTTTACTATGAAAGCAATTCGAATGTTTCTGCTTTCCTGATTCCATCCCCGTATTGTGTATTTTATATCTCCATACTCATCGGTTTCCTGTCTATACAATGAACCATAGAGCAATACCAATTTTATGTCAGAATGCGAAATCCTTCTTTCAACCATCCTTTCATTAGCATGTTTGGAAATAGTGAATTTTCGCCGTTCGAACAATTCCAGTGCTATCTTCCGGATTTCTTCAAACTGCTCCATAATATTACTATATATCTCTTATGAATCGCTTTATATTTAAAGTTTTATATCTTTTTTGAACACAACTGGAAAAAGGAGATAATTCTAAGGTTCATGTCCAGTGACCTTCCGCAGTAAATTTTATTTAAATCATCTGGCGTATTTGTAATTAAAAAGCAATATCTATGACTGAAATAAATGTATATGAATGGGAAGATATCCGGAAATATTTTCCA